>NZ_JBHVVI010000012.1:0-45419 GCF_042883685.1 Kitasatospora sp. NPDC058190 | reverse complement strand
TGCGCATCGGGTTGCTGTCGGCCGGCATGGTGTACGGCGCGAGCACGCTGAACACCGAGCCGAGCGCGACGCCGCAGCCGAGCATCGCCAGCGCGAGGCCGAGCGCGGAAGGCAGCCCGGCCCAGTCGCCGGTGACGGCGGCCAGCACCAGCCCGAGCACCGCCGCGACCGGCACGGCGTACGACAGCACGGCGTACGCCCGGCCGCGCAGCTCGTCCCGGGCGTCGGCGGGGGTGCGCAGGGTGGCGGCGACCATCCAGAACGCCGAGCCGTCCATGCCGAACAGGTTGAGCATCTGCAGCCCGAGGAAGGTCCCGGTCATCGCCAGCAGGTAGACGCTGGACCAGCCCTGGACCACCGACAGCGCGCAGATCACCAGCGTCATCCCGATGCTGGTGAACAGCGCCGCCTTGGCCCGCGGCTCACGCCAGGCGTACCGCAGGTGGCGCTGCATCACCGCGCCGGTCCGGCCCCGGGGCAGGAAGCGCCGGCCGTGCGACGCCTGCACCCCGCGGGCCACCTCCAGGGTGGAGGAGTCGGCGGTGACCATCAGCTCCTGCAGGCTGCTCCGCCACCAGCGCAGCAGCAGGGCCAGCAGTGCCCCGGCCGCGGCCAGCTGCAGGAGCGCCAGCGCGTAGCGGCCCTGGCCGGCGGTGTGGGTGGCGTCGGCCGCGCTGATCGGCGGGATCCAGCGCAGCACCGAGGCGATCGGCTTCAGCGGGCTGAGGTCGATCGGCCCGCCCCGGCGGCCGAAGATGCTCTGCGAGCCGACGTTGGCGGCCTGGACCAGCAGCGCGAAGGCCAGCCCGCCGAAGATCGCGAAGTCCTTGCCGCGCCGGCTGGAGAGCATCCGGGCGTTGCCGGCCGCGACCGCCCGGGAGAGCGTGACCAGGCAGAGCACCGCGAGCGGCACCCCGACCACCGCAGCCGCGGCCGAGGCACCCCCCTCGGCGCCGGACAGCGCCGCGCCGGTCACCAGCACCAGGCTGATCAGCGGACCGGGCCCGATCAGCGCGGCCAGCAGCGAGCCGCGCAGCAGCGGTCCGGGCCGCAGCGGCAGCATGGTGAGCCGGGTCGGGTCGGAGCTCTCGTCGCTGGAGAACAGGAACAGCGGCAGCGCGGCCCAGCCCAGGGTGAGCACGCCGAGCAGCACCACGCCGGCGTTCGCGGAGCCGGCGTAGCGCCCGTTGAGCATCGCCAGCGCGAAGGCGAGACCGCCCGCGAAGGCCAGCCCGACGAGGCCGCCGATCAGGTACACGGCGGTACGGCCGGGGCTGCGGCGCAGCCCGTTGCGCAGCAGCCGCAGCTTGAGCGCCACCAGGGCGCGGACCACCGTCCGCCCGTCGGGCACGGAAGCCGCGGTCACTGCCCACCGCCGAGCCGCTCGCCGCCGAGCCGCTCGCTCCCGGCGTGTCCGCCGCCGAGCCAGCCGAGCGCCTGGCCGTCGTCCTCGCGGACGCCGATCAGGTCGAGGAAGGCCGCGTGCAAGCTGCGCTCGCCGCGGACGGCGTCCAGCGGGCCGTGGGCGATCACCCGGCCGGCGTTGACCACCGCGACCCAGTCGCAGAGCTGCTCGACCAGTTCCATCACATGGCTGGAGAAGACCACCGTGGAGCCCGCCGCCGCGTACCGCTTGAGCACGCCGCGGATGGTCTGGGCGGAGACCGGGTCGACGCCCTCGAAGGGCTCGTCGAGGAACAGCACGTCGGGGTTGTGCAACAGCGCGGCGGCCAGCCCGATCTTCTTGCGCATGCCGGTGGAGTAGTCGGCGACCAGCTTGTCGGCGTCCCGGCCGAGGTCCAGGACGGTCAGCAGCTCCTCGGCGCGTCGGTCCACCTCGGCGCCGGGCAGGCCGCGCAGTCGGCCGGTGTACTGGAGCAGTTCGCGCCCGCTGAGCCGCTCGAACATCCGCAGGCCCTCGGGCAGGATGCCGATCCGGGCCTTGACCGTGACCGGGTCGGCCCACACGTCGGCGCCGTGCACCAGCACGGTGCCCTGGTCGGGCCGGAGCAGGCCGGTGACCATGGACAGCGTGGTGGTCTTGCCCGCGCCGTTCGGCCCGACCAGGCCGATGAAGGCCCCGGCGGGCAGTTCGAGGCTGAGCCCGGCCACGGCGGCCTGGCTGCCGAAGTGCTTCCACAGTCCCTGGATGCTGACGGCGGGCGGGGTGCCCGGTCCGGGGTGTCCGGAGGGCGACGGTACTGACGCCTGCATGGCGGCCTTCTGTCTCTACTCGTGTGCGGGTGGCTGAACGGTTGTCCGGGGCCCCAGCCTGTCACTGCCCGAACGGACTGTCGTCGGCTTTGAGCATCCCCTGAGCGTGTCCGCCGAACGGGTGAGGCGCGCCGCCCGGAATCCGCGCCGCCGCGGCAGACGGACCGATTTGGCAACTACTCAGCTCCGCTGTTCGTCCTGCACTATGAGGAACAGTGAGCACGCGCGGGGGTGCCGCGTTGCCGGGAGGTGGCGGATGTCCGTTCAACCGTGGGGCGAGTCCCGTCCCGCGCACCCGCACGGCCATCGGCCCGCGGTGCCGGGCTGGCAGCCCGCGCCCTCCCCGCAGACAACGATGCGGGCGAGCCACGCGGACCGGGACCGGACGGTGGACGTGCTGAAGGCCGGCTTCGCCGAGGGCCGGCTCTCCGCCGAGGAGTACGAGCAGCGCCACGAGGCGGCCGCCCTGGCGCGCACCTACGGCGAGCTGGCCGCGCTGGTGGCCGACCTGCCGGCCGGGCCGATGGTGGCGCCGCCGCTCCAGGCCGTGCAACCGGTCCCGGCGACCTTCCTGCCGCCGCCCGCGCCGCAGGTCCGTCCCACCAACGTGCTGGCAGTGGTCTCCCTGGTCTGCGGCCTGACCGGCTTCCTGGCGCTGCCGGCGGTGGGCGCGGTGGTCACCGGCCACATCGCCCGGGCGCAGATCCGCGAGCGCAACATGAACGGGGACGGGGCGGCCGTCCTCGGGCTGGTCCTCGGCTACCTGGGCACGGCCTTCTGGGCCCTGATGATCCTGCTGGGCATCGCGTAGGCCGTCCGTCCTCCCCGTCCGCCGCCGCGCCGGACGCCCGCTGGCGGGCCGGTTCCGCAGCATCAGTCGTGGCCGGACAAACCGGAACCGGACCGGGCGGGGGTGCCTCCCGGTGGGATTTTCACATTGTGAAGACCCTATGATGCCCGGAGAACTTCCATGTGCCCGGACCGTCGGCGTTCCGTGGCGGCCCGTGAACGAGGGGACCGGACACGACGTCCGGCAGATACGAGCTGAGGACCGTTCCAGTGACAGTCAGTGCCCGGGAGGCCGTCAGAGTTCCGCCGTCCAGGGGAGACGCCGCACTCGTACCCCCGGGCGGCCGCCGACCCCGGAACCCGTTCCTGACCTCCCCGCCGGTGCTGCTCGCCGGTGAGGCCGCGGTCGCCTTCCTGGCGGCGCTGGTGCTCCCACTGCTCGCCCGCGGTCTGAAGCTCGACCCGCTGGACCGGATCGCCCAGGTGAGCGGTCTCGCCGCCGTCCAGCTGCGGTTCGCCCTCCTCGGCCTACTGCTGCTCGCCGTCACGGTCGTGGCGATGCGGGCCCGGGCCGGACGGCACTTCAGCCTGGTGGCCCGTTTCGCCAGCGCCGGCCTCGCCGGCCTCGCCAGCGGCTTCGTGGCCGCCGGCGCGGTCATCGCGCTGCTGGGCACGCCGTGGCCGATGTTCGGCCTCAACGGCGACAGCGGACGCATCGTCGAGTGGGCCCACGCCGTGGTGAACGGCCAGCCCTCCGGATCGCCGGTCTACCCGCCCGCGCCGCTCTACACCCTCGGCTACTACGCCGAGTGGTTCCGCGGCGGCAACACCGCCTACGCCTTCAAGGACCTGCAGATCCTGGGCGCCGCGGCGTTCGGCCCGCTGGTGTACCTCTCCTGGCGGATGCTGCTCAGCCCGGTCCGCGCGCTCGCCTTCGGCGTGCTGCCGGCCTTCGCCCTGATCGACGCCTACAAGCCGTACAGCCAGACCGTGCTGGTGGTCCTGGTGCCGGTGCTGGTCGCGCTGGTGGTGGAGCTGCGCCGCAGTGGTACGGCGGCCTGGCGGCCGCTGCTGCTGAAGGCGGCCGGCTTCGGCGCCCTGCTGGGGCTGCTGTTCCTGACCTACTCCGGCTGGTACCTGTGGAGCGCGGCGGGCGTGCTGGTCGCGGCGTTGATGTACTTCCCGTGGCGGACCGGCCGGGCGAAGGGGCTGGTCTTCGCCGGTGTCACCGGGGTCGCGTTCCTGGCGGTCTGCGGCAGCTACCTGCTCACCATGCTGACGGAGGGGCAGGACACCAAGGACTCCAACTTCCGCTTCGACAACCTCACCGACCCGGCCTACTTCCTCATGTGGCGCACCGACATGCCGGGGAAGGTGGGGGAGTGGCCGCTGCCGGGCGAGTTCGGCGGCCTGGACCTGTTCGCCGTGCTGATGTTCGTCGCGCTCGGCGCCGCCCTGTGGCTGGGCATCCGCAAGCCGCTCGTGGTGGTCATCTGCTGCATGTTCGCGAGCGCCTGGGTGCTGCGGATGTACATCGCCTCGCACATGTACGAGACGCACACCGTCCAGCTCTACACCCGGACCAACAACCAGCTGCTCTACTGCGGCCTGCTGCTCTGCGCCCTGGTGGCCCATCTGGTGTCGCTGCGGCTGGCGGACCGCAGGGCCGCCGGACCGGCTCTTGGGGGGCTGCCCGGCTCCCACGCGGCCGTGGTCGGTACCCTGTTCGCTCTGCTGTTCTTGTTCGGCTCGGTCTCGTCGGCGATGGCGGACCGCTACATGCCGGCGAAGGAGAACAGCTACCGCATCCTGCCGTGGGTGTCGCACACGGTGCGCAAGCTCGACGGGACCTGCCCGAAGTTCGCGCCCGACGGCCGGTGCTCGAAGGACGGCGACCAGTCGTGGCTCACGATGATCCAGGACCCCACGGCGAGCTCCCACTGACCCCGAAGGCCCCTTGGACATGATGATCACTGCCGTCAAGAGCCTCGCCGACCGGCTCGCGTCGTCGCCGAGGCGCCTGTGGGCCGTGTCGTTCACGATCTTCCTGCTGCTGGGTGCCTCCTGGTCGCTGGCCACCCCGGTCGGCGCCTCCCCGGACGAGGCGGCGCACCTGATCCGGGCCGCGGCCGTCGCCCGAGGCCAGGTCGACGGCCGCGAGGTGATGGTCCCGCACGTGGTCGCCGATATCGAGGGCCACTTCTCGGAGACCGAGGTCACGCTTCCGCGGATGTACCAGGACGTGAAGGACGTGAACGCCTGTTACGTCTTCAAGTCCGACGTGCCGGCCTCCTGCGCGCCCAAGCTCAAGGACGAACCGGGGACGGCCCCGGTGACCACCGCGGCGGGCCGCTACCACCCGGCCTACTACTTCGCGGTGGGCTGGCCGAGCCTGCTGGTCGGGGGCGAGCCCGCGCTCTACCTGATGCGTCTGATGTCGGCCGCGATCTGTGCCGCCCTGGTGGCGAGTGCGATGGTCTCGGCGGCGGAGTGGCGGCGCCGCGACTTCACCCTGCTCGGCGTGATCACTGCGGCGACCCCGATGGCCCTGTTCATGTTCGGCATGGTCAACCCGAGCGGCCCGGAGATCGCGGCGGGCATCCTGGTCTGGAGCGCCGGGCTGCCCATGCTGATCAACCCGGACCCCCACCTGCTGAACCGCCGACTGGTCCGGCTCGGCATCGGCGCGCTGGTGCTGATCAGCATCCGTCCGCTGGGGCTGATCTGGTTCTCGGGGGCGCTCTTCTTCGCGCTGCTGCTGCAGACGAAGGGCGCGCTGCGGGAGGTGCTGCGCCGGAAGGCGACCTGGTTCTGGGGGCTGGCGGCGGTGGCCGCGGCAGGCTCCGCGTACGCCTGGGCGGCGCAGCACCCCGACCACTCGGTCATCGACACGCCGAGCAGCCTCACCCCGCTGGTGGCGGCTCGCAAGACCTTCGACAACTCGCTGGACTACATCAAGCAGATGGTCGGCTACTTCGGCTGGCTGGACGCGCCGCCGCCGGCCGCGACGCTGCTGGTCTGGTCCGGCGTGGTGCTCGCGCTCGTGCTGTTCGCGCTCTGCTTCGCGAAGGTCCGGGACACCCTCGCGATCGCGGGGGCGATGGCCGGGATCATCGCGATACCGATAGTGGCGCAGGCCATGCAGGCCAAGTCGCTCGGCATGATCTGGCAGGGCCGCTACCTGCTGCCGTTCGCCGTCGGACTGCCGATCGTCTGCGCCGTGATCTGCCACGAGCGCCTCCCACTGGGAGGCAGCTTCACCTGGCGCCGGCTGCTGGTGCTCTCCTCCTTCTCACTGACGGTGGTGAACGTCGCCGCGTTCCTCTGGGCGCTGCGCCGCAACGCGGTCGGCACCAAGGGCTCGCTGTTCATCAGCCCGGCCCACTGGGTGCCGCCCGGCGGCTGGCCGCTCTGGGTGGCGGTGTACACGGTGGCGGCACTGGCGCTGGGCGTGCTGGTGGCGGTGTCGGACAACCGGGGGCGCGGCGGGCTGGACGCCGGTGGCGCCGGTGGCGGTGCGACGGACCGGCGCGGTCGGCTCGCCGCGGTCCACGCGGGGGCGTAGGGTCGACCTGCGGGCGGCGGCCGGTTGTGGTATGGGTCCCGGCTCATGGCCGGTACCCGGTCCGCTTTCGGCGCGTACCCCGCGACCTGCGGCGTTGCATTTGTTTTGACCGCGCCCCATGCGCTAGGTACGCTCTGACCTTGTGCCTGGGGTGTCCCCGGGTCCTTGTGCGTGCATGCACACCGGTCGCCGCGCCGAGCCGGAGCGCCTCCCAGCGCGCCGCGCGTAGAGCGCCGTCGCTGTACATCAGCTCATGGGATTCCGTGTCGGAATAGCCCAACACACCCGACCGCGTGGGTCGACCACGGGGTCGTGTGCGAGGGAACACCGCAGGTTAGTTCCACCAAGCCTTGGCACACAGAAAACGGAGAAACGGTGCCTACGATCCAGCAGCTGGTCCGAAAGGGCCGGCAGGACAAGGTCGAGAAGAACAAGACTCCCGCGCTGAAGGGCTCCCCGCAGCGTCGTGGGGTCTGCACGCGTGTGTACACGACCACCCCGAAGAAGCCGAACTCGGCGCTTCGCAAGGTCGCCCGTGTGCGCCTCACCAGCGGGATCGAGGTCACCGCTTACATCCCGGGCGAGGGCCACAACCTGCAGGAGCACTCCATCGTGCTGGTGCGCGGTGGTCGTGTGAAGGACCTTCCTGGTGTCCGCTACAAGATCATCCGCGGTTCGCTCGACACCCAGGGTGTCAAGAACCGCAAGCAGGCCCGCAGCCGCTACGGCGCCAAGAAGGAGAAGTAAGA
This sequence comes from Kitasatospora sp. NPDC058190, assembly GCF_042883685.1. Classification (NCBI taxonomy): domain Bacteria; kingdom Bacillati; phylum Actinomycetota; class Actinomycetes; order Kitasatosporales; family Streptomycetaceae; genus Kitasatospora; species Kitasatospora sp. NPDC058190. The sequence goes on along the minus strand of NZ_JBHVVI010000012.1, from coordinate 38,102 downwards.
ATGCCTCGTAAGGGCCCCGCCCCGAAGCGCCCGGTCATCATCGACCCGGTCTACGGCTCCCCGGTCGTCACCCAGCTGGTCAACAAGATCCTGCTGCACGGCAAGCGCTCCACCGCCGAGCGGATCGTGTACGGCGCCCTCGAGGGCGTCCGCGACAAGACCGGCTCGGACCCGGTCGTCACGCTGAAGCGCGCGCTGGAGAACGTCAAGCCGGCCCTCGAGGTCAAGTCCCGCCGTGTCGGTGGCGCGACCTACCAGGTTCCGGTCGAGGTCCGTCCGGGCCGCGCCAGCACCCTGGCGCTGCGCTGGATGGTCGGTTACTCCCGCGCCCGTCGCGAGAAGACCATGACCGAGCGCCTGATGAACGAGATCCTCGACGCCAGCAACGGCCTGGGCGCTTCCGTGAAGCGTCGTGAGGACACCCACAAGATGGCCGAGTCCAACAAGGCCTTCGCGCACTACCGCTGGTAGTCCGTACCCCGTCACTAGACAGAGAGAGAACGAGCCACCATGGCTGCAACCTCCCTTGACCTCGCCAGGGTCCGCAACATCGGGATCATGGCGCACATCGACGCGGGCAAGACCACCACCACCGAGCGGATCCTGTTCTACACCGGTGTCTCGTACAAGATCGGTGAGGTCCACGATGGCGCTGCCACCATGGACTGGATGGAGCAGGAGCAGGAGCGCGGCATCACGATCACGTCGGCCGCGACGACCTGCCACTGGACGGTCGACGGCGTCGACAACACCATCAACATCATCGACACCCCGGGCCACGTCGACTTCACCGTCGAGGTGGAGCGTTCGCTGCGCGTCCTCGACGGTGCCGTGACGGTGTTCGACGGTGTCGCCGGTGTCGAGCCCCAGTCCGAGACCGTGTGGCGGCAGGCTGACCGCTACGGCGTCCCGCGCATCTGCTTCATCAACAAGCTGGACCGCACGGGCGCGAACTTCTTCTTCTGCGTCGACACCATCGTGGAGCGCCTCGGCGCCACCCCGCTGGTGATGCAGCTCCCGATCGGCGCCGAGGCGGACTTCCAGGGCGTTGTCGACCTGGTCCGCATGAAGGCTCTGGTCTGGTCCGCCGAGGCCGCCAAGGGCGAGATGTACGACATCGTCGACATCCCGGCCGAGCTGCAGGAGCAGGCCGCGGAGTACCGCGAGCAGCTGATCGACACCGTCTCGAACGTCAGCGACGAGATCATGGAGCTCGCCCTCGAGGGCGAGGAGATCCCGGTCGAGCTGCTGCAGGACGCGATCCGCAAGGGCACCCTGAACTCGGACTTCACCCCGATCTTCTGCGGTACCGCCTTCAAGAACAAGGGCGTTCAGCCCCTGCTCGACGCGGTCGTCAAGTACCTGCCGTCGCCGCTGGACATCGAGTCCATCGAGGGCACCAAGCCCAACGACCCGGACACCAAGATCTCCCGCAAGGCCTCGGACGACGAGCCGCTGGCCGCGCTGGCGTTCAAGATCATGTCCGACCCGCACCTGGGCAAGCTCACCTTCGTCCGGATCTACTCCGGTCGCCTGGAGTCCGGCACCTCCGTGCTGAACGCCGTGAAGGGCAAGAAGGAGCGCATCGGCAAGATCTACCGCATGCACGCGAACAAGCGTGAGGAGATCGAGTCGGTGGGCGCCGGCGACATCGTCGCCGTCATGGGCCTGAAGCAGACCACCACCGGTGAGACGCTGGCCGACGAGAAGAACCCGGTCATCCTGGAGTCCATGGACTTCCCGGCCCCGGTCATCCGCGTCGCCATCGAGCCCAAGTCCAAGGGTGACCAGGAGAAGCTGGGTGTCGCCATCCAGCGTCTCGCCGAGGAGGACCCGTCCTTCCAGGTCAACACGGACGAGGAGACCGGCCAGACCATCATCGCGGGTATGGGCGAGCTGCACCTCGAGGTGCTCGTCGACCGTATGCGCCGTGAGTTCAAGGTCGAGGCCAACGTCGGCAAGCCGCAGGTCGCGTACCGCGAGACGATCCGTCAGGCCGTCGAGCGCATCGACTACACCCACAAGAAGCAGACCGGTGGTTCCGGTCAGTTCGCCAAGGTGCAGATCGCGATCGAGCCGCTCGAGCAGGCCGAGGGCTACGAGTTCGTCAACCTGGTCACCGGTGGCCGCGTGCCGCGCGAGTACATCCCGTCGGTCGACGCCGGTTGCCAGGAGGCCATGGAGTTCGGTGTTCTCGCCGGCTACCCGCTGCAGGGTGTCCGCGTGAAGCTGCTCGACGGCCAGTCGCACGACGTCGACTCCTCCGAGCTCGCGTTCAAGATCGCCGGTTCGATGGCCTTCAAGGAAGGCGCCAGGAAGGCCAAGCCGGTCCTTCTTGAGCCGATGATGGCCGTCGAGGTCACCACGCCCGAGGACTACATGGGCGACGTGATCGGTGACATCAACTCTCGCCGTGGCCAGATCCGGTCCATGGACGAGCGTCACGGTGCCCGCGTCGTCACGGCGCTGGTGCCCCTCTCCGAGATGTTCGGCTACGTCGGTGACCTGCGCAGCAAGACCTCTGGTCGCGCCAGCTACTCGATGCAGTTCGACTCGTACGCCGAGGTCCCCAAGGCCGTGGCTGAGGAGATCATCGCCAAGTCCAAGGGCGAGTGAGGTCCGGCTCTGCCGGCTTCAGAATCAGTCCGACATTCGGGATGATTCCGACCCCTTAGGCTATTAGGAGGCGACCCGGGAGGATCCGGACGGATCCTCCCGGGCCCTCCGGCCCCTACCCGCGGGACGGTTACGAGGTGCTTCCGGCACCACGGACCAAGCCCGATCAAGACCAACTGACGTCAGCACGGCGTACAGGAACTGTCCTCAGGAGGACTGCAGTGGCGAAGGCGAAGTTCGAGCGGACGAAGCCCCACGTCAACATCGGCACCATCGGTCACATCGACCACGGTAAGACGACCCTTACCGCGGCCATCACCAAGGTGCTGCACGACGCGTACCCGGAGATCAACCCCTTCACGCCGTTCGACCAGATCGACAAGGCGCCGGAGGAGCGGCAGCGCGGTATCACCATCTCGATCGCGCACGTCGAGTACCAGACCGAGGCGCGTCACTACGCCCACGTCGACTGCCCGGGTCACGCGGACTACATCAAGAACATGATCACCGGTGCGGCCCAGATGGACGGTGCGATCCTCGTCGTCGCCGCCACCGACGGCCCGATGCCGCAGACCAAGGAGCACGTCCTCCTGGCCCGCCAGGTCGGCGTCCCCTACATCGTCGTCGCCCTGAACAAGGCCGACATGGTGGACGACGAGGAGATCCTGGAGCTCGTCGAGCTCGAGGTCCGTGAGCTGCTCTCCGAGTACGAGTTCCCGGGCGACGACCTGCCGGTCGTCCGCGTCTCCGCCCTGAAGGCCCTCGAGGGCGACAAGGAGTGGGGCGAGAAGCTCCTCGGCCTCATGCACGCGGTCGACGAGAACATCCCCACCCCGGCCCGCGCCGTGGACCAGCCGTTCCTGATGCCGATCGAGGACGTCTTCACGATCACCGGTCGTGGCACCGTCGTCACCGGTCGTATCGAGCGCGGTATCCTCAAGGTCAACGAGACCGTCGACATCATCGGCATCAAGACCGAGAAGACCACCACCACGGTCACCGGCATCGAGATGTTCCGCAAGCTGCTCGACGAGGGCCAGGCCGGTGAGAACGTCGGTCTGCTGCTCCGTGGCATCAAGCGCGAGGACGTCGAGCGCGGCCAGGTCATCATCAAGCCGGGTTCGGTCACCCCGCACACCGACTTCGAGGCCCAGGCCTACATCCTGTCGAAGGACGAGGGTGGCCGTCACACCCCGTTCTTCAACAACTACCGCCCGCAGTTCTACTTCCGTACCACGGACGTGACCGGCGTCGTGACCCTCCCCGAGGGCACCGAGATGGTCATGCCGGGCGACAACACCGCCATGACCGTCGCGCTGATCCAGCCCGTCGCCATGGAGGAGGGCCTGAAGTTCGCCATCCGTGAGGGTGGCCGCACCGTCGGCGCCGGCCAGGTCACCAAGATCGTCAAGTAATTGACGTTCTGACGTTCTGACGTCTGACCTCTGGTCGAGGAGGGCTTGGTGAGGATCCTTGGATCTTCACCAAGCCCTCCTTCGTTTGTGCAGAAAATCGTCAACTATGCTCGCGGCGTCAGCCGGAGCGAAGCCGGGCGCGGGAGCGCGCCCGATACAGGGGATGGGATTTCGGGCTCTCGATGGACACTCTCCGCACCATGGCGGCCACTTCCTCGTCCGAGGAGGCCGCGCCGGGTGGCAGTCCCGGATCTCCACCGCGCTCCGCGGGTAAGCCGGCCCGCAGCCTGCCGGTCCTGGCCGGCGCGCTGCTCGCGTCCTGGCTGGTGCCCACCGCGCTGATCTCGGCCGGCCTCGGCTTCCTGGTCCTGCCGCTGCTGGTGCTGGCGGTCGCCGCGGTGATGCGGGTCGGCGGGGTGCTGCTCGACCGGCTGGTGGCGGCCGCGCTGGTCATCGCCGGCGGCGTGCTGGTGTTCGGCCTGGTGTTCTCGCTCTGGCCGTGGGGGATCGACCCCGTTCCGACCTCCGGCGTGCTGTTCTCCGTGGTGGCCCTGACCGGCTGGGCGAGCCGCCGCGCGCCGCGGCTGCCGCTGCGCTTCCGGCCCTCGGACCTGCTGGTCGTCGGCACCGGCTACGTGATGTGGCACTACCTCCACAAGCCGCTGGTCGGCAAGGGGCCGGGCTGGCGGCTGGAGTTCCTCACCACCTCCGAGGACCGGCTCAACCACTTCTCCTACTTCGTCGGCATCGAGCACGTCGGCGGCTACGACTTCCTGCACCAGGAGGCCGCCAAGGCGTACATGATGTCGGGCGAGGGGGTGTACCCGCAGGGTTCGCACTTCCTGCTGGCCTGGATCGACTCGCTGTTCCGCTCCTCGGCGGACCTGGGGTCGACGCTCGACACCATGAACCGCTACCTGCTCTACGTCCTGGCCGCCTACGCGCTGCTCGGCGTGGCGCTGGTCTGGGCGGCCCGCTGGATCGGCGGCCCGCGCCTGCGCGGCTGGCGCACCGCGGCGGTGTGCGGGACGGTCGCGGCGCTGGTGTTCTCCAGCAACTACACCGACCTGGTCACGCACGGCTTCGACTCGACGGTCATCGGCCTGCTGATGGTGGCCCTGCTGACCGCCTTCCTGGTCCGTCCCGCGATGCGGACGCCGGACTTCCTGGTGCTCGCCGGAGCCGGCCTGATCACCGTCACCTACGTCTACAACCTGTTCGGCGCCGTCGCCGGGATCGGCCTCGCGGCCGCGCTGCTGGTCCACCGGCGGCGCCTGCGCCGCTCGCGCTGGCTGCTGTACGTCCTCGCCGGGGTCGTCACCCTGGGCCTGGCCGCCCTGCCGAGCGTGGTGTCGGTGCTCTCCAACCTCGATGTCGCCAGCACGTCCAACCTGGGCGGGCCCAGCGTCGCGGCCGACCGGACGATCCTGGTCGGCGGTCTGCTGCTGGCGCTGCTGGCCGCGGCCGTGCCCGCCAACCGGCGCACCGGCACCGGGCAGGCGCACCTGGCCGTGGTGCTCGGCGCCGGCGTGGTGATCTGCGGCTTCGCCTGGTGGCAGATGCACACCATCGGGCACGTCTCGTACTACTTCGAGAAGCTGGCCGGCACCGGTGTGGTGATCGCGCTGGTCTCGATCGGCGCGATCGGACCGCTGCTGCGGGCCACCCCGCCCGCCCGGGTCCCGGTGCTGCGGCGCCGGATCGGCGACGGCGTGCTCTCGGTGGTCTCGGTGGCGACCGCGCTCAGCCTGTTCGCCGGCGTGCAGTGGGGGATGGAGTCCTTCAAGGCGGCGCCCACGGCCTGGCACCAGAACTCCCTGATGGCCTGGAGCCGGGGCGAGTCCTGGAGCGACATCGGCCCGCGTCACGGCGCCACCGTCATGGGGGACCTCGACGGCATCAACGAGCCGATGATGGTGCTGTACTCCAACGACGACTACAAGAACCTGAAGTCGACCTGGGTCGCGGCCCTGCTGCGCGGGCGCGGTGGTGACATGCGGGCGCTCTACGAGACGCACTGGGTGAACATCGGCGCCGAGCCGCGGAAGGACGCGGAGCACGAGGCCGCGCTGGCGCACGTGAAGACGGCCGCGGAGAAGCTCGGCCGGCCGATGACCGTGGTGGTCGCCGACCGCGCCACCGGCGACCGGCTGCGCAAGGAGCTGACCGGCTTCCAGCCGCGGATCACCGTGGTCGAGAAGCCGGGCAACAACTGGGTCGAGTCGTGGAACCGGAGCTTCCCGGGGGACTGATCCGCGACCCGGCGACGCCGGGGTGACAGCATCGCGTGGGGGCACCGTTCGAGCCGGGCGGTGCCCCGTCCGTTTCCGGCTCCCAGGGCCGTCGGACCACTCTCACCCCGTGCTCATCCGGTCTCATCGGGGGCTCACGACCGGCTGCTATTGTCGCCACAATCCAGCCCCACCAGTGGAAAGCGGGACCAAGTCATGTCGACAGCGCCTCAGTTGTCGGTCGTCATGCCGATCTACAACGAGCAGGAGGCGCTCCCGCTGACCGTCGAGCGGCTGCGGCCGATCCTCGACGGGCTCGGGGTCGACTACGAGGTGGTCGGCGTCGACGACGGCAGTACCGACGCCACTCCGGTGCTGATGCAGAAGATCCGGCAGGACTGGCCCGAGTTCCGGATCATCCGCTTCTCCCGCAACTCCGGCCACCAGGCCGCGCTCAAGGCCGGCCTGCACCGGGCGTTCGGCGACTACGTGGTGAGCATCGACGCGGACCTGCAGGACCCGCCGGAGAAGATCCCGGAGATGCTCGCGCTCGCCCGGGAGCAACACCTCGACATCGTCTACGGCGTGCGCGGGGACCGCGGCACCGACAGCGTCTTCAAGCGGCGCACGGCCGGCGCGTACTACTGGCTGATGCGCAAGCTCGTCGGCAAGCGGATGCCCAACCAGGCCGGCGACTACCGCCTGCTCAGCCGGGCGGCGGTGGACGCGCTCAAGGCGCTGCCCGAGCACCAGCCGGTCTACCGGCTCCTGGTGCCGTGGCTCGGCTTCCCCAGCGGCGAGGTGGTCTACGTCCGCGAGGAGCGGGTGGCCGGCGGCACCCACTACCCGCTGTCCAAGATGGTGCGGCTCGCCCTGGACAGCATCACCAACTTCTCCGCCGCCCCGCTGCGGCTGGCCACCTACCTCGGCCTGGTGAGCTTCCTGGTCTGCATCGGGCTCGCGATCCACGCCACCGTCGCGTACTCGCTCGGGTCGACCGTGCCCGGCTGGTCCTCGCTGTTCATCGGGATGCTGTTCCTCGGCGGCGTGCAGCTGATCTGCGTCGGACTGCTGGGGGAGTACGTCGGCCGGATCTACTCGGCGGTGCAGGCCCGCCCGGCCTACTTCGTCGGGTACGACTCGGCCGAGGACGACGAGCGGGGCCCGGGCCGGTGACCTTGACCGAGGAGCCCGCCGAGCCCGCCCCCAGGACCCGGCAGCTGCCGTCCTTCCTGGTCATCGGCATCCTCAGCACCCTCTTCTACCTGGGGTTGTTCGTCGCCGCGCGATGGTTCACCGACCCCCAGGTCGCCAACCTGATCGCGCTGGCGGTCAGCGCGGTGGCCAACACGGCGGCCAACCGCCGCTTCACCTTCGGGGTCGTCGGATCGGAGGGCATGGTCCGCCACCAGCTGCAGGGCGCCGTGGCCTTCCTGATCGGGCTCGGCCTCAGCAGCGGCGCACTGGCGCTGCTCGACCTGGCGGTGCCGCACGCGTCCCGGGTGGTCGAGGTGACCGGGCTGGTGGTGGCGAACGGTCTGGCCACCGTGGCCCGGTTCGTCCTGCTCAAGGTGTGGGTGTTCCGGAAGCACTGAACCGGGCCGGAGCGGCGCGCCGGGACCGGACACGAAGGAGGGGGCGCGTGCCGTTGCACGCGCCCCCTCCCGTCGGTCCTGCGTCGCCGTTACCGCTCGTTGAGCGAGTCCGTGTAGGCCTTGCACGCCTCGTAGGTCGGGAGCAGACCGGTGGCGATGGCTTCCTTGAGGGAGGGCGCCGCCGCGTCGCGGTCGGACAGCTGCGGAACCTCGGCGGGCCACTCGATGCCCAGGTCCGGGTCCAGCGGGTGCACGCCGTGCTCGCCGGTCGGGTTGTACGTCGCCGAGCAGAGGTAGGTCAGCGTGGCGTCGTCGGTGAGCGCGCAGAAGCCGTGGCCGAGGCCCTCCGGGATGTAGACGGCCTTGCGCTCGGTGTCGTCCAGGCGCACGCCCTCCCAGCGGCCGAAGGTCGGCGAGCCGACCCGCAGGTCCACGATGACGTCCAGCACCGCGCCGCGGGTGCAGGCCACGTACTTGGCCTGGCCGGGCGGGACGTCGGCGAAGTGGATGCCGCGCACGACGTCCTTGGCGGAGAGCGACAGGTTGGCCTGCGCCAGGTTCAGCGGGTGGCCGACCACCTCGGCGAGCCGGTCGAAGCGGTACCACTCGGTGAAGTGGCCGCGCGCGTCGCCGTGCACCTGCGGGGTGATCTCGAAGGCGCCCTCGATGGAGAGCTCGCGGAACTTCACCGGCCCGCCGCCTCGTCCAGCAGCGCCAGCAGGTACTGGCCGTAGCCGCTCTTCAGCAGCGGCTCGGCGAGCTCGCGCAGCTGGGCGTCGTCGATCAGGCCGGCCCGCCAGACCGCCTCCTCGATGCAGCCGATCTTGAAGCCCTGGCGCTCCTCTATGACCCGGACGAACTCCGACGCCTGCACCATCGAGACGAACGTGCCGGTGTCCAGCCAGGCGGTGCCGCGGTCGAGGATGGTCACGTGGAGGTCGCCGGAGTTCAGGTACGCCTCGTTGACGGCGGTGATCTCCAGCTCGCCGCGGGCGCTCGGCTTCAGACCGCGGGCGATCTCGACCACCCGGTTGTCGTAGAAGTACAGGCCCGGGACGGCGTACCGGGACTTGGGCTCGGTCGGCTTCTCCTCGATGGACAGGACCTGGCCGTCCTCGTCGAACTCGACCACGCCGTACGCGGTCGGGTCGGCCACCGGGTAGGCGAAGACCCGGCCGCCCTTGGCACCGGTGTGCTCCGAGAGCCGGGTGCCCAGGCCGCTGCCGTGGAAGATGTTGTCGCCGAGGATCAGCGCCACGGGCTCGTCGCCGATGAAGTCGGCGCCCAGCACGAACGCCTGGGCGATGCCCTCGGGGCGCTCCTGGACGGCGTACTCCAGGCGGAGGCCGAACTGGGAGCCGTCGCCCAGCAGGCGCTCGAACTGCTCCCGGTCGTTCGGGGTGGTGATGATCAGGATTTCGCTGATCCCCGCCATCACCAGGGTCGAGAGGGGGTAGTAGATCATCGGCTTGTCGAAGACCGGGAGGAGCTGCTTCGACACCGCTCGGGTCAGCGGCCAGAGCCGCGAGCCGGTGCCGCCGGCCAGAAGGATTCCACGCATGGGGTGCACCTTATTCGAGTCCGAAGGGGTCGGTGAGGCCCGGGTCGGCGGGTCCCCGGCGCGCCGGTAGACTACGGCGTACTATGCGCATCCTCGTGACCGGCGGTGCCGGCTTCATCGGTTCTGAATTCGTCCGCCAGCTGCTGGGCGCCGACTCCACTGACCAGATCACGGTCTTCGACAAGCTCACCTACTCGGGTGTCGAGGCCAACCTGGCGCCGGTGGCGGGTCACAGCGGCTACTCCTTCGTCCGGGGCGACATCTGCGACATCGACGCCGTCGATGCCGTCATGCCCGGCCACGACGTCGTGGTGCACTTCGCCGCCGAGTCCCACGTGGACCGGTCGATCGCGGGCGCCGGCCCGTTCGTGCTGACCAACGTCGTCGGCACCCAGGTCCTGCTGGACGCCGCCCGCAAGCACGGCGTGGGCCGCTTCGTGCACATCTCCACCGACGAGGTGTACGGCTCGATCAGCGAGGGCTCGTGGACCGAGACCTGGCCGCTGGAGCCGAACTCTCCGTACTCGGCCTCCAAGGCCTCCTCCGACCTGCTGGCGCTGGCGTACCACCGCACCCACGGCATGGACGTCGTGGTGACGCGCTGCTCCAACAACTACGGGCACTACCAGTTCCCGGAGAAGGTCATCCCGCTCTTCACCACCAACCTGATCGACGGCAAGAAGGTCCCGCTGTACGGCGACGGCGGCAACATCCGCGACTGGCTGCACGTCTCGGACCACTGCCGGGGCATCGAGCTGGTCATGCGCGGCGGCCGCGCCGGCGAGGTCTACAACATCGGCGGCGGCACCGAGGCCACCAACAAGGAGCTGACCGGCCTGCTGCTGGAGGCCGCCGGCGCCGGCTGGGACATGGTCGAGCACGTGGAGGACCGCAAGGGCCACGACCTGCGCTACTCGATCGACATCAGCAAGATCCGCGAGGAGCTCGGCTACGAGCCGCAGGTCCGCTTCGAGGACGGCCTCGCCGCGACCATCGCCTGGTACCGCGAGAACCGCGCCTGGTGGGAGCCCCTGAAGCAGAAGGCGGCGCTGCAGAAGTGAGCGCCACTTCCCCGGGCCGGGTCCGCTGGCTCGTCACCGGCGCGGCCGGCATGCTCGGCCAGGACCTGCTGACGGTGCTCGCCGGTGACCCGACGGCCGAGGTGACCGCCCTCGGCCGCGCCGACCTCGACATCACCGACGCGGCGGCCGTGCTGGCCGCCGTCGAGGGCCACGACGTCGTCGTCAACTGCGCCGCCTGGACCGCCGTCGACGCGGCCGAGACCGAGGAGGAGGCCGCCACCGCCGTCAACGGCACCGGCGTGCGCCACCTCGCCGCCGCCTGTGCCAAGACCGGCGCCCGGCTGCTCCAGGTGTCGACCGACTACGTGCTGCCCGGGGACGCCGCCGAGCCGTACGCCGAGACCGCGCCGACCGGCCCGGTCAACGCGTACGGCCGCGGCAAGCTGGTCGGCGAGCAGGCCGTGGCGGAACTCCTCCCGCAGCACGGCTACGTGGTGCGTACCGCCTGGCTGTACGGCGAACACGGCAAGAACTTCGTCGCCACCATGCTGCGACTCGCCGCCCAGCGCGAGACGCTGGACGTCGTGGACGACCAGCAGGGCCAGCCGACCTGGTCGCTGGCCCTGGCCCGGCAGCTCGTCGAGCTCGGCACCGCCGCGCTCGCCGGGCGGGCCCCGGCCGGGGTCTACCACGGCACCGCGGCCGGCCGGACGACCTGGTGCGGGCTGGCGCGCGAGGCCTACCGGCTGAGCGGCCTCGACCCGGAGCGGATCCGTCCGACCACCTCCGCGGCGTACGTCACGCCCGCCGTCCGGCCCGCGTTCAGCGTGCTGGGCCACGACCGGTGGACCGCGGCGGGCCTCAGCCCGCAGCCGGACTGGCGCGAGCAGCTCGCCGAGGCGCTCGGCACCCCCGTCTTCACCGAGCTGGCCGTCAAGGCCCGGACGACCGAGAGCGACAGACCGCAGTGAGGAATCCGCTGACCAAGGTGGCCGCCGCGCTACCGCCGGGAACCCTGGCGGTGGCGGGCGGCACTGTCGTGCTCGGCGCGGCTTCGTACATCCACCTCGGTGTGGCGGGCCACAGCCTCTCCGTCGACGACATGGCGAACGTGTCCCTGCTGTGGACCATCGTGATGTCCGTCGGCATCGGCGTGTTCTTCCCGATCGAGCAGGAGCTGACCCGGATCGTCGCGGCCCGCGCCGCGCTCGGGCACGGCGCCGCCCCGGTGCTGCGCCGCGCCACCCTGCTGACCGGCGGGATCCTCGCCACCGTGCTGCTGGTGCTCGGGGCCGGCTCGCGCCAGATCGCCGACGCCATGTTCCACGGCGACCGCTCGCTGGTGCTGGCACTGGGCGGCGCGTTCCTCGGGATGGCGGTCTGCTACCTCACCCGCGGCGTGCTGGCCGGCCTCGGCCGGTTCGGCGCGTACGGCACCCAGCTCGGCCTCGACGGCGGCCTGCGGATCGGGCTCGCCTTCGGCGCCGCGGTCGGCGGGGTGCACTCGGCGCTGGCGTTCAGCCTGATCCTGGCCGTCGCGCCGGTCGCGGCCACGCTGCTGACCCTGCCGCCGCTGTTCCGGGCCGTCCGGCCCGGCCCGCGGGTGCCCTGGTCGGAGCTCTGCTCCGGGCTGGGCCTGCTGATCTGCTCGACCCTGCTGTCCCAGGTCGTGGTGAACGCCGCCGTGGTGAGCACCAAGCTGCTCGCCCCCTCGGACTCCGCCCTGATCGCCGCGCTGCTCAACGCGCTGGTGCTGGCCCGGGTCCCGCTCTTCGTGTTCGGCTCGCTCCAGGCCTCGCTGCTCAGCGGGCTGTCCTCGGCGATCGCGGTCGGCGACCGTGCGGCCTTCACCGGTATGCTCCGGCGGATCGGCCTCGTGGTCGGCGGACTCGGCGTGATCGGCGGGATCCCGGCGGTGGCCCTCGGCCCCTGGCTGATCCAGGTGCTCTTCGGCGCCAAGCCGGTGCTCGGCTGCCTCGACTTCTTCTGGATGTCCGCCGGCACCGTGGCGTACATGTTCGCGATGGTGCTCGGTCAGGCGCTGATGGTATTCAAGCGACACAACCTGCAGCTGCTCTGCTGGGCGGTCGGGACGGCGGTCCTCGCCGGGGTCACCTTCCTGCCGGGCGACGTGTCCACCCGCGTGGTCGTGGCCTACACGGCCGGATCGGTGGTCACCGTGCTCGGTATGCTGGCCGCTCTCAGGCGCAGCTTCCCCGGTTCGACCGGGAACCGGGCCGGTACCGCGCGGAGCACGTCGGAGCAGGCCGCGCCCACCATGACTGCCGGGGTGGTCGGCGAATGACCGCACCGCCCCACGACATACAGATTGCCGCGCACGAGCGCGGGAGACACCCCGAACATGGAGCCCCCGTGTCCCAGTACGACGATGTCTGGCTGGTGATCCCGGCCTACAACGAAGGCCAGGTGATCGCTGACGTTGTGGAGGGAGCGCGCAAGACGTTCCCGAACATCGTTGTGGTCGATGACGGCAGTGCGGACGACTCGGCCAAGCACATCATGACGACGGGTGCCCACCTGGTGCGGCACCCGGTGAACCTCGGTCAGGGCGCCGCGCTGCAGACCGGCCTCGCCTACGCGCTCGACCAGCCCGACGCCAAGTACTTCGCCACCTTCGACGCGGACGGCCAGCACCAGACCGCCGACGTCGAGAAGATGGTCGCCCTGCTCCGCACGGGCGAGGCCGACGTGGTCCTCGGCTCGCGCTTCATCGAGCAGAACGGCCAGGTGCCGTGGATCAAGCGCGTCGTGCTGCGGACCGCCGCGACGGTCAGCCCGACCGCGCGCAAGCTCAAGCTCACCGACTCGCACAACGGCCTGCGCGTGCTCAACCGCGAGGCCGCGAGCCGCATCCGGATCACCATGAACGGCATGGCCCACGCCTCGGAGATCGTCAGCTTCCTGGCCGGCGCCGACCTTCGGGTGGCCGAACTCCCGGTGGACATCCTCTACACCGACTACTCGCGCGCCAAGGGCCAGTCCCTGATCAACGGCGTGAACATCATCTTCGACATTTCGCTTCGGGAGCGTGGCCGCCGATGAACTACTTCTGGATCCAGCTGGTGCTGATCGTGGGCGCGGTCACCCTCGCGTTCATGTTCATCCGGCGTTGGGACGCCGCGAACACCCGCGCCTGGAAGCGCATCGCGTTCTCCGTCTTCGTGATCGCGAACATCTACGCGATCCTGCGTCCGAGTGACGTCACCTGGGTGGCCCACAAGCTCGGCGTCGGCCGCGGCACCGACCTGGTGCTGTACGTCATGGTCCTGGCCATGGGCTTCCTGACCCTGAACACCTTCCTGCGCTTCCGCTCGCTGGAGAAGAAGCTCACGGACCTGGCCCGCACCGTCGCGATCAACGAGGGCTCCCGGCTGAACGGGGAGCGCTTCGATCTCGACCTGCCGATCTCCGCCCCGGTGAAGAGCGACGGAGTCTGAGTCCCATGGCGACCTTCGAGTTCATGCTGCCGTACTACGGCGACGTGGCGTTGATGCAGGCCGCCGTGCGCAGCATCCTGGGGCAGACCGACCCGGATCTCCGGCTGACCGTCGTCGACGACGGCAAGGAACCGGACGTCCCGGGCTGGTTCGCCGAGCTCGGCGACGAGCGGGTCCGCTACCTGCGCAACGAGCAGAACCTGGGGATCACCAAGAACTTCCAGAAGTGCGTGGAGCTGTCCACCGCGGACCACGTGGTGATCATGGGCTGCGACGACCTCCTGCACCCGCACTACCTGGAGACCGTCCGGGCGATCCTCAACGCCAACCCGGACCTGGGCATGGTGCAGCCGGGCGTCGAGGTGATCGACGGTGACGGCGTGGTCAGCTACGGCCTGGCCGACAACGTGAAGGGCAAGCTGTACGCCCCGAACGTCAAGGGCCGGCGCCTGATGGGCGGCGAGGAGCTCGCGGCCAGCGTGCTGCGCGGCAACTGGCTGTACTTCCCGTCGATCTGCTGGCGGGGCGAGGCCCTGCGCCAGGTCAACTTCCGCGACGAGTACTCGGTGATCCAGGACCTGGCACTGGTGGTCGACCTGCTGGAGCGGGGTGAGTCGATGATGATCGACAACACCACGGTGGTCTTCCAGTACCGCCGCCACGCGGTCAGTGAGTCGTCGGTGCAGGCCTTCTCCGGCACCCGCTTCACCGAGGCGGAGCGCTACTTCAACGCGGTGGCCGAGCGGATGGACGCCCGCGGCTGGCCCAAGGCCGCCCGCGCGGCCCGGGTCCGCAGCGCCTCCCGCTTCCACGCGCTCACGATGCTCCCCGGCGCCCTGCGCCGCGGCCAGTCGGCCGGCGTCAAGGTGCTGGCCAAGCACGCGTTCACCGCGGGGCAGCGCCACTAGCACCGTGCCCGCGCACGGCGTACCGAGCGAGCGGCCCCGCTGCCTGAGCAACGGGGCCGTTCCCGTGCCCGCCCGTTCCCACCCGGCCCGCGGCCCCGGCCGTCCGGTGCCTCGCGGTACTGTCCTTCGAAGGCCGGACCGCCCGGCACCGCCCCGCAGCAGCCCGCAGTCCTACGGAAGTGAAGCGACATGACCGATCTGGCAACCGACCGGCTCAGCGGACCGAATGTGTCACCAGGAGCGGACGACGGTGCCCGTACCGCCGACCGGGCGGCCGGTGACCGCTGGTTCGAGCAGCGCCGGGTGCTGGTGGCCGCGGAGATCCTGGTCAGCGCGGTGGCGGCGCTCGGCTTCACGCTGCTCTGCGGCCACATCAGCGTGAACCCGCTGAACCGGATCGGCCAGGTCAGCGGTCTGGCCAAGATCCAGCAGTACGCGGCGGTGATCGGGCTGCCGATCCTCGCGGTCCTGGTCTACACCGCCTACCGCGGCGGGCTGCGCCGGCACGGCATCGTCCAGCGGCTGGTCTGCGGGGCCCTGGCGGGCCTGGCCACCGGCGTGGTGGCCGGCGGCGTCGTGGTCGCGCTGCGCGGTACCCCGTGGCCGCTCGGCGGGCAGGAGGGCGACCCGAGCGTCCTGATCGACATGGCGACGTCGATGATGCACGGCCACGGGATCTCCGGTGTCTACCCGCCGCTGTTCCCGGCGGCGATCGCGTTCTGGTCGGAGCTGCGGTACGGCGGGGTCGGCGGCGCCGGCTTCGCCCTGCACGACCTGCAGATCGTCTGCAGCGCGTTGGTGGGGCCGCTCAGCTACCTGGCCTGGCGGCTGATGCTGCGGCCGTTCTGGGCGCTGGCCATCGCGGTGCCGTCGGCGCTGGTGTTCCTGGACCCGATCCGCCCGTACAGCCACGTCACGATGATCGTCCTGCTGCCGCTGCTGGCGGCCTGCCTGCGCGAGCTGCGCCGGGTGGGGGAGCTGTCGACCCGTTCGCTGTGGCTGCGCGGCCTCGGGTTCGGCGCCGCCTTCGGGATCCTGTTCCTGTGGTACTCGGGCTGGTTCGTCTGGTCGGCACCGGGCCTCTTCCTGCTGACCCTGTTCCTCTTCCCCTGGCGCGCCGGCCGGCAGACCGTCCGCCGCACCCTGCTGTTCCTGGCGGCCACGCTGGTCACCGCCGGGGTGATCGGCTCGCCGCTGCTGTACAACATGATCAGGCTGGGCGCCGACACCCCGGACCGCTACGCCTACATCGTCAACTACATCGACCCGGCCTACGTGCTGGGCTGGATGTCCGACCGCAGCGGTTCGCTGACGTACCACAACTGGCCGCAGTCGGGCGAGTTGGCCGGCCAGACCGGGTTCGCGATCATGCTGATCACCGCGGTCGGCATCGGGGTGGGCCTGGGCCTGCGCAACATGGTGGTGCGGGTCGCGGCGGCGGTACTGGCCGGTGCCTGGCTGATGCGGTTCTGGTTCGCCTCGCACATGGCGCACTCCCAGACGATCCAGCTCTACCCGCGGACCACCTGGATCATCATGTACTGCCTGCTGATCCTCGCGGTGGTCGGCCTGATGACCGGCCTGGAGCGCGGCGCCGGCTGGGTGGAGCGGCTGTTCCGCTCCGGCGGGCGCGCCCCCTCCGCGGGGCCGGTGATCCCGCGCCGGGTGACCAAGCAGCTGGCGGCCGGCCTGATCTGCGCCCTCGCACTGTTCGCCACCATGGGCGCCTCCTGGTCGGTGGACCGCTACATGCCGCAGCCGGAGTCCACCAACAGCATGGGCCTGGACGCCTGGCGGGCGCACACGATCAAGAAGAAGGACGGCACCTGCCCGAAGTTCTCGCCGGTGCAGAAGTGCGCGGACATCATCACCAAGGACTGGAAGCCGGAGACCGACAAGGGCTTCATCTGGTGCGCCAACGTGAGCACCGAGGACTGGCCGGCGGTCTGCGGCCGGCAGGCCCCCTGGGTGACCGATCAGAAGAAGTAATCCGCGCGAGCGACGATCGGGGCCGGTGAGGTGCACCTCACCGGCCCCGATTGGCATCTGGGCTGCTCCATGTGGCAGTATGTCCAAGTTGCTCGGTTGAGTGCCGATGCTGCGCGCCTCCCGCCGGGAGGACTGGAAGCGAGTCCCATGTACTCGTCGTTCCCGTGATGGCCGTCAAGCGTGAGTTCTACGCCACGGCAGCTGCGGGGCGGACGTACGGGAATCTTCCGGGAAGCGTATGCGGGGCCTCGGCCCGGCTCCCCCCACCCTGAAAGTTCGAAACCGACGAGTTATTCGCCGGTTTTTTGCAAGCGCGAGGGCGACACGCCCGAGCGCGGGGGTCGGAGGGGGAGTCGTGCAGCGACTAAGGACAAAGGACTACTGAGTAGCCATGGCGGGACAGAAGATCCGCATCCGGCTCAAGGCCTACGACCACGAGGTCATCGACTCCTCGGCGAAGAAGATCGTCGAGACGGTGATCCGTACTGGTGCGCAGGTCGCGGGCCCGGTGCCGCTGCCCACTGAGAAGAACGTGTACTGCGTCATCCGCTCGCCGCACAAGTACAAGGACTCGCGCGAGCACTTCGAGATGCGTACTCACAAGCGTCTGATCGACATCCTCGACCCCACGCCGAAGACGGTTGACTCGCTGATGCGTCTCGACCTGCCGGCGGGCGTCGACATCGAGATCAAGCTCTGAGAGGCGCACCGAAGATGGCTAAGCAGATTAAGGGCATCCTGGGCGAGAAGCTCGGCATGACCCAGGTCTGGGACGAGAACAACCGGGTCGTCCCGGTGACCGTCGTCAAGGCCGGGCCGAATGTCGTGACCCAGGTCCACACCGCCGACAGCCCGGCCGGCTACGACGCCGTCCAGATCGGCTTCGGCGAGATCGACCCCCGCAAGGTGAACAAGCCCCTCGCGGGCCACTTCGCCAAGGCCGGTGTCACCCCGCGCCGCCACCTGGTCGAGCTCCGTACCTCGGACGCCTCCGAGTACACCCTGGGCCAGGAGATCACCGCCGAGCTGTTCGAGGCGGGTGTCAAGGTCGACGTGACCGGCACCTCCAAGGGCAAGGGCTTCGCCGGTGTCATGAAGCGCCACAACTTCCGTGGTCTCGGCGCCGGTCACGGCACCCAGCGCAAGCACCGCTCGCCCGGTTCCATCGGTGGCTGCGCCACCCCGGGCCGTGTGTTCAAGGGCCTGCGCATGGCTGGTCGGATGGGCCACGAGCGTGTGACCACCCAGAACCTGACCGTGCACGCGGTCGACGCGGAGAAGGGTCTGCTGCTCATCAAGGGCGCCGTCCCGGGCCCGAACGGCGGCCTCGTCCTCGTCCGCACCGCGGCGAAGGGGCTGTGAGGAAATGAGCACCATTGACATCCTGTCGCCGGCTGGCGACAAGACCGGCAGCATCGAGCTGCCGGCCGAGATCTTCGACGCGAAGGTCAGCGTTCCGCTGATGCACCAGGTCGTCGTGGCGCAGCTCGCTGCGGCCCGTCAGGGCACCCACAAGACCAAGACTCGTGGCGAGGTCCGCGGTGGCGGCAAGAAGCCGTACCGCCAGAAGGGCACCGGCCGCGCCCGTCAGGGCTCGACCCGTGCGCCGCAGTTCGCCGGCGGTGGCGTCGTGCACGGTCCCGTGCCGCGTGACTACTCGCAGCGGACCCCGAAGAAGATGATCGCCGCCGCTCTGCGCGGTGCGCTCACCGACCGGGCCCGCCACAACCGCATTCACGTCATCACCGACGTGACCGCGACCGAGGCGCCGTCGACCAAGGCCGCCAAGGGCCTGTTCGGCAAGATCACCGACCGCAAGAACGTCCTCCTGGTCGTCGAGCGTTCGGACGAGCTGGGCCTCAAGTCCGCTCGCAACCTGCCGAACGTGCACATCCTGGACGCCGGTCAGCTGAACACCTACGACGTGCTCGTCTCCGACGATGTGGTCTTCACCCAGGCCGCCTTCGAGCGTTTCGTGGCCGGTCCGGCCGCGTCCGCCAAGGCCGTTGCCGCTGAGGGCGAGCTCGAAGGGAGCGCCGCCTGATGAGCGACGTTACGAGCAAGACGTTCACGGACCCCCGTGACGTCCTGGTGAAGCCGGTCATCTCGGAGAAGAGCTACTCGCTCCTCGACGAGAACAAGTACACGTTCATCGTGTCGCCGGGCGCCAACAAGACCCAGATCAAGCAGGCCGTCGAGGCGGTCTTCTCGGTCAAGGTCGAGGCTGTCAACACGATCAACCGTCAGGGCAAGCGCAAGCGCTCCAAGACGGGCTTTGGCAAGCGCAAGGACACCAAGCGCGCCATCGTGACGCTGGCCGAGGGCAACCGCATCGACATCTTCGGTGGTCCGGTCTCCTGAATCGGGAGATCGTGATCGTCGATTAGGACGAGGACGAGAGAGCCAAATGGGCATCCGCAAGTACAAGCCGACTACGCCGGGCCGTCGTGGCTCCAGCGTGGCCGACTTCGTAGAAATCACGCGGTCCACCCCGGAGAAGTCGCTGGTTCGCCCCCTGCACAGCAAGGGCGGCCGCAACAACGCCGGTCGTGTCACCGCTCGCCACCAGGGTGGCGGTCACAAGCGCGCCTACCGCGTGATCGACTTCCGTCGTCACGACAAGGACGGCGTGCCGGCCAAGGTCGCGCACATCGAGTACGACCCGAACCGCACCGCGCGCATCGCGCTCCTGCACTACGCGGACGGCGAGAAGCGCTACATCATCGCGCCGCGCGGCATCGCGCAGGGTGACCGGATCGAGAACGGCGCTGGCGCCGACATCAAGCCGGGCAACAACCTGCCGCTGCGCAACATCCCGGTCGGTACCACCATCCACGCGGTGGAGCTGCGTCCCGGCGGCGGTGCCAAGCTGGCCCGCTCGGCCGGCTCCGGCATCCAGCTGCTGGCGCGTGAGGGCAAGATGGCGCACCTGCGCATGCCCTCCGGTGAGATCCGCCTGGTGGACGCGCGCTGCCGCGCGACCGTCGGCGAGGTCGGCAACGCCGAGCAGTCGAACATCAACTGGGGCAAGGCCGGCCGCATGCGCTGGAAGGGCGTCCGCCCGACCGTGCGTGGTGTCGCCATGAACCCGATCGACCACCCGCACGGTGGTGGTGAGGGTAAGACCTCCGGTGGTCGCCACCCGGTCTCGCCGTGGGGTAAGCCCGAGGGCCGCACCCGTCGCCCGAACAAGGCGTCGGACAAGCTCATCGTGCGCCGCCGCAAGACCAACAAGAAGCGCTAGGAGCAGGTCAGATGCCGCGCAGTCTTAAGAAGGGCCCCTTCATCGACGGCCACCTCATCAAGAAGGTGGACGCTCAGAACGAGGCGGGTACTCAGAACGTCATCAAGACCTGGTCCCGTCGTTCCGTGATCTCCCCGAGCATGCTCGGTCACACGATCGCGGTCCACGATGGCCGTAAGCACGTCCCGGTGTTCGTCACCGAGTCGATGGTCGGCCACAAGCTCGGCGAGTTCGCTCCGACCCGTACCTTCCGTGGCCACGTGAAGGAAGACCGGAAGTCGAAGCGTCGCTAAGCGCCTGAGCTTCAAGCGCCAGAACGACTCAATGACTTACTCCATTAAGGGGACAACCATGGAAGCCAGGGCACAGGCGCGGTACATCCGCGTGACGCCCATGAAGGCCCGCCGCGTGGTGGACCTCATCCGTGGCATGAATGCCACGGAGGCCCAGGCCGTCCTGCGTTTCGCTCCGCAGGCCGCCACCGTGCCGGTCGGCAAGGTGCTCGACAGCGCCATTGCCAACGCCGCGCACAACTACAACCACTCCAACGTGGACGACCTCTACATCTCCGAGGCGTACGTTGACGAGGGCCCGACCCTGAAGCGGTTCCGTCCGCGTGCCCAGGGCCGCGCCTACCGGATCCGCAAGCGGACCAGCCACATCACCGTGGTCGTCAGCAGCAAGGAAGGGACCCGGTAATGGGCCAGAAGGTTAACCCGCACGGGTTCCGCCTCGGCATCAGCACGGACTTCAAGTCCCGCTGGTACGCCGACAAGCTGTACAAGGACTACGTCAAGGAAGACGTTGCCATTCGTCGCATGATGACGAAGGGCATGGAGCGCGCCGGCATCTCCAAGGTCGAGATCGAGCGCACCCGCGACCGCGTCCGCGTCGACATCCACACCGCTCGCCCCGGCATCGTCATCGGCCGCCGTGGCACCGAGGCCGACCGCATCCGCGGCGACCTCGAGAAGCTGACCGGCAAGCAGGTCCAGCTGAACATCCTCGAGGTCAAGAACCCCGAGCTGGACGCCCAGCTCGTGGCTCAGGGCGTCGCGGAGCAGCTGTCCTCCCGCGTCTCCTTCCGTCGTGCCATGCGCAAGTCGATGCAGGGCACCATGAAGTCCGGCGCCAAGGGCATCAAGGTCCAGTGCTCCGGTCGTCTCGGCGGCGCCGAGATGAGCCGTTCGGAGTTCTACCGCGAGGGTCGCGTGCCGCTGCACACCCTGCGTGCGAACGTCGACTACGGCTTCTTCGAGGCCAAGACCACCTTCGGCCGCATCGGCGTGAAGGTCTGGATCTACAAGGGCGACGTCAAGAACATCGCCGAGGTCCGCGCTGAGAACGCCGCTGCCCGCTCGGGCAACCGCCCGGCCCGTCCCGAGGGTGGTCGTCCCGCCCGCGGTGGCGAGCGCCGTGGTGGCGAGCGCGGTGGCCGTGGCCGTCGTCCCGCCGCTGCCGAGGCCCCCGCGGCCCCGGTCGCCGAGGCTCCGGCTGCTGAGAACACCGGAACGGAGGCCTGACCCCAATGCTGATCCCCCGTCGGGTCAAGCACCGCAAGCAGCACCACCCGAAGCGCCGCGGCGCTTCCAAGGGTGGCACCGAGCTGGCGTTCGGCCAGTTCGGCATCCAGGCCGTGACCCCGGCCTACGTGACGAACCGTCAGATCGAGTCCGCTCGTATCGCGATCACCCGTCACATCCGTCGTGGCGGCAAGGTCTGGATCAACATCTACCCGGACCGCCCGCTCACCAAGAAGCCGGCCGAGACCCGCATGGGTTCCGGTAAGGGTTCGCCGGAGTGGTGGATCGCGAACGTGCACCCGGGTCGGGTCATGTTCGAGCTGTCGTACCCGAACGAGAAGGTTGCTCGCGAGGCGCTCACCCGCGCCGCGCACAAGCTGCCGATGAAGTGCCGGATCGTCCGGCGCGAGGACGGTGAGAGCTGATGTCGGCCGCTACCAAGGCTGCTGAGCTTCGCTCGCTGGACAACGAGGGTCTCGTTGCCAAGCTGCGCGAGGCCAAGGAGGAGCTGTTCAACCTCCGCTTCCAGGCGGCGACCGGGCAGCTCGACAACCACGGACGGCTCAAGCTCGTCCGCAAGGACATCGCGCGGATCTACACCCTGATGCGCGAGCGCGAGCTGGGCATCGAGACGGTGGAGAACGCCTGATGACTGAGAACACCAACGAGACGCGCGGTTTCCGCAAGACCCGTGAGGGTCTCGTCGTCAGCGACAAGATGGACAAGACCGTCGTCGTCGCCGTCGAGGACCGCGTCAAGCACGCTCTGTACGGCAAGGTCATCCGCCGTACGAACAAGCTGAAGGCGCACGACGAGCAGAACGCGTGCGGCGTGGGCGACCGGGTCCTCCTCGCGGAGACCCGCCCGCTGTCCGCGACGAAGCGCTGGCGCGTCGTCGAGATCCTCGAGAAGGCCAAGTAACGAAGCCGATGAGGTACGGCCGTATGTGCAGCGGGTCCCCTGTGGACGCCGATGTGAGCAGCGGCCGGCCCGTCGACTCTCGTTGACGATCAGGAGAAAGCTGTGATCCAGCAGGAGTCGCGACTGCGTGTTGCCGACAACACTGGTGCCAAGGAGATCCTTTGCATCCGTGTTCTCGGTGGCTCCGGTCGCCGCTACGCCGGAATCGGGGACGTCATCGTCGCGACCGTCAAGGACGCGATCCCCGGTGGCTCGGTGAAGAAGGGTGACGTCGTCAAGTGCGTCGTCGTCCGCACCGTCAAGGAGCGTCGTCGTCCGGATGGCTCGTACATCCGTTTCGACGAGAACGCTGCTGTCGTGCTGAAGAACACCGAGGGTGACCCCCGCGGTACCCGCATCTTCGGCCCGGTGGGCCGCGAGCTGCGCGACAAGAAGTTCATGAAGATCATCTCGCTGGCGCCGGAGGTGCTCTAACCCATGGCGAACAGCATGAAGATCAAGAAGGGTGACCTGGTCCAGGTCATCACCGGCAAGGACAAGGGCAAGCAGGGCAAGGTCATCCAGGCCCTGCCGGCCGAGAACAAGGTCCTGGTCGAGGGTGTCAACCGGGTCAAGAAGCACACCAAGCCGGGTCCGGGTACCCAGGGTGGCATCGTGACCGTCGAGGCCCCGGTGCACGTCTCCAACGTCCAGCTGGTCGTGGAGAAGGACGGCAAGAAGGTCGTCACCCGCGTCGGCTACCGCTTCGACGACCAGGGCAACAAGATCCGCGTTGCCAAGCGGACCGGTGAGGACATCTGATGTCTGAGACGACTGTTGAGAAGGTGGCCCCCCGCCTCAAGGAGCGTTACAACTCCGAGATCAAGGGCCAGCTGCAGGAGCAGTTCTCGTACGAGAACGTCATGCTGATCCCCGGCCTGGTCAAGGTCGTGGTCAACATGGGTGTCGGCGAGGCTGCCCGTGACAGCAAGCTGATCGAGGGCGCGATCCGCGACCTGACCGCGATCACCGGTCAGAAGCCGGCCGTGACCAAGGCTCGCAAGTCCATCGCGCAGTTCAAGCTGCGCGAGGGCCAGCCGATCGGCACCCACGTCACCCTCCGCGGTGACCGCATGTGGGAGTTCCTGGACCGTCTGGTGTCGCTGGCTCTGCCGCGTATCCGTGACTTCCGTGGCCTCTCCCCGAAGCAGTTCGACGGCCGTGGCAACTACACCTTCGGTCTGACCGAGCAGGTTATGTTCCACGAGATCGACCAGGACAAGGTCGACCGTCAGCGCGGTATGGACATCACCGTCGTGACCACCGCTCAGACCGACGACGAGGGCCGGGCGCTCCTGCGCGCTCTGGGCTTCCCGTTCAAGGAGGCGTGAGCCAATGGCGAAGAAGTCCCTCATCGCGAAGTCCGAGCGCAAGCCGAAGTTCGGCGTCCGGGCCTACACCCGGTGCCAGCGCTGCGGCCGTCCGCACTCGGTGTACCGCAAGTTCGGCCTCTGCCGTGTCTGCCTCCGTGAGATGGCGCACCGCGGCGAGCTGCCGGGCGTGACCAAGAGCTCCTGGTAATCCAGCGCTCTAGGCACACCTAGCGAAGCAGAGGTGCCCGATCCCACATCGGCCCGTTTTGGGTCTGCCGTACGGATTCCCGTAAGGTAGTGGGGTCGGGCCCCCTGCCACGGCTTCCCCATGGATGCCCGTGGTCCTCTTCTGGGAGGGCTCGCACCCAGTCTTACTACGTCGTAGGTCCCCTGCGCTTGTGCCCCTGGCGAACTCGGAAGAGTCCGGCAGGGGGACCTGGTGCGGAGAAACCACGGCGAGAGAGGCCTGAGGCCATCATGACCATGACCGACCCCATCGCAGACATGCTCACGCGTCTGCGTAACGCGAACTCGGCGTACCACGACACCGTGGCGATGCCGGCCAGCAAGATCAAGGCGCACGTCGCCCAGATCCTGCAGCAGGAGGGGTACATCTCCTCCTACAAGGTTGAGGAGCCCGCTGAGGGCGAGGTCGGCAAGAAGCTGACCATCGAGCTCAAGTTCGGCCCCAACCGTGAGCGCTCCATCGCCGGCATCAAGCGCATCAGCAAGCCGGGTCTGCGCGTTTACGCAAAGTCCACCAACCTGCCGAAGGTCCTCGGCGGCCTGGGCGTGGCGATCATCTCCACGTCCTCCGGTCTCCTCACGGACAAGCAGGCTGCCAAGAAGGGCGTAGGCGGAGAAGTTCTCGCCTACGTCTGGTAATTCGGGAAACGGAGGTACAGCAATGTCGCGAATTGGACGGCTGCCCATCCAGGTTCCCGCTGGTGTGGACGTCACCATCGATGGCCAGACGGTCTCGGTGAAGGGCCCCAAGGGTTCCCTCACCCACGTCGTCGCTGAGCCGATCGAGATCGGCAAGGGCGAGGACGGCACCGTGCTCGTCACCCGCCCGAACGACGAGCGTCGCTCGAAGGCCCTGCACGGCCTGACCCGCACGCTGGTGGCGAACATGATCACCGGCGTGACCGCGGGCTACCGCAAGTCGCTGGAGATCAGCGGTGTCGGCTACCGAGTCACGGCGAAGGGCTCCGACATGGAGTTCGCGCTGGGCTACAGCCACCCGATCCTGATCACCGCGCCGGAGGGCATCTCCTTCGTCGTCGAGTCGCCCACCAAGTTCCACGTGGACGGCATCGACAAGCAGAAGGTCGGCGAGATCGCCGCCAACATCCGCAAGCTGCGCAAGCCCGACCCGTACAAGGCCAAGGGCGTGAAGTACGCGGGCGAGGTCATCCGCCGCAAGGTCGGAAAGAGTGGTAAGTAAGCGATGAGCGTCTCTGTCAAGATCGGCAAGGGCAACGCCTACAAGAGCGCCGCTCGCAAGCGCCGCGCGATCCGCGTTCGCAAGCGCGTCGTCGGCACCGAGGTGCGTCCGCGCCTCGTCGTGACGCGCTCGAACCGTCACATGGTCGCCCAGGTCATCGACGACGCCAAGGGTCACACCCTGGCGTCGGCGTCCACCCTCG
The DNA here is from genome assembly GCF_042883685.1 of Kitasatospora sp. NPDC058190. Taxonomy (NCBI): domain Bacteria; kingdom Bacillati; phylum Actinomycetota; class Actinomycetes; order Kitasatosporales; family Streptomycetaceae; genus Kitasatospora; species Kitasatospora sp. NPDC058190. Next base: position 12,618 of record NZ_JBHVVI010000012.1, on the reverse strand, counting down.
ACGTGTCCATCAAGGGCGCCGAGGGCGACAAGACCGAGCTGGCCAAGAAGGTCGGGAGCCTGGTCGCCGAGCGCGCCAAGGCCGCCGGCATCGAGTCGGTCGTCTTCGACCGCGCGGGCAACCGGTACGCCGGCCGCATCGCCGCTCTGGCGGACGCGGCTCGCGAGGCCGGGCTCGACTTCTAAGCCGCTCGTCGACTCTGTCGACGGACGTAAACGAGAGAGGTAATTCCAATGGCTGGACCCCAGCGCCGCGAAGGCGGCGCCGGTCGCGGCACGGGTGGCGAGCGGCGCGACCGTAAGCGTGACGGTCAGGGCAACGCCCAGGCTGTCGAGAAGACCGCTTACGTCGAGCGCGTCGTCGCGATCAACCGTGTCGCCAAGGTTGTCAAGGGTGGCCGTCGCTTCAGCTTCACCGCGCTCGTCGTGGTGGGCGATGGCGAGGGCACCGTGGGTGTCGGTTACGGCAAGGCGAAGGAGGTTCCGGCCGCCATCGCCAAGGGTGTTGAGGAGGCCAAGAAGAACTTCTTCCGCGTCCCCCGTATCCAGGGCACCATCCCGCACCCCATCCAGGGTGAGAAGGCCGCCGGCGTCGTGCTGCTGAAGCCCGCCGCCCCCGGTACCGGTGTTATCGCCGGTGGTCCGGTGCGTGCCGTCCTGGAGTGCGCCGGCATCCACGACATCCTGTCGAAGTCGCTCGGCTCGGACAACGCGATCAACATCGTGCACGCCACCGTGGCCGCTCTGAAGGGCCTCGTGCGCCCCGAGGAGATCGCCGCCCGTCGTGGCCTGCCGCTGGAGGACGTGGCCCCCGCCGCTCTGCTGCGGGCGCGTGCTGCTGGGGTGAGCGCCTGATGGCTCGCCTGAAGATCACGCAGACCAAGTCGTACATCGGCAGCAAGCAGAACCACCGTGACACCCTGCGTTCGCTTGGTCTCAAGCGCATGCACGACGTCGTGGTGAAGGAGGACCGTCCCGAGATCCGCGGGATGGCCCACACGGTCCGTCACCTGGTGACGGTTGAGGAGGTGGACTGATCATGGGCGACAACCCGATCAAGATCCACAACCTGCGTCCCGCCCCGGGTGCCAAGACCGACAAGATCCGCGTGGGTCGTGGTGAGGGCTCCAAGGGTAAGACCGCCGGTCGTGGTACCAAGGGCACCAAGGCCCGCTACCAGGTTCCGCAGCGCTTCGAGGGTGGCCAGATGCCGCTCCACATGCGTCTGCCGAAGCTGAAGGGCTTCAAGAACCCGTTCAAGATCACGTTCCAGGTTGTCAACCTCGACAAGCTGGCCGAGCTCTACCCGCAGGGTGGCGAGGTCACGGTCGAGGACCTGGTCGCCAAGGGCGCGGTTCGCAAGAACTCCCTCGTCAAGGTGCTCGGCACCGGCGAGATCTCGGTTGCCCTGCAGGTGACGGTCGACGCCGTCTCCGGCTCGGCCGCCGAGAAGATCACCGCCGCCGGCGGTACGGTCACCGAGCTCGTCTGAGCCCGCTGACCACCGGCTTCGAGCCCCGCACTTCCTCCGGGAAGTGCGGGGCTCGTGCTTTTTCGGGCCATTCCCGTATCGGCCGCTCCGGCCCGGTAAGGCGCTCGCTCTTTTGTGTGGCAAATCCGGGCATCCCGTACCCCGTGAGTGGGGGAGCGGCCGGACGCGCTTCTTTCGAGTGGCCGCGCACTGTTAGAGTCCGTGGAGTTCCCTTGTAGGCTGCGCGTAGGCTCGCCTGTGCCGTCTGTACGGGAGCCCGAACCGCAAACTCCCCATTCCAGGACCGACCCTCCCGCCGACGACGCGCGGGAGGCGCAGGAGGCACCGTGCTCAGTGCGTTCGCGCGGGCGTTCCAGACGCCCGACCTGCGCAAGAAGCTGCTGTTCACGCTGGGCATCATGGTGCTGTTCCGGCTGGGCTCGCACATTCCGATTCCGGGCGTGAGCTTCACGGCCGTGAACGAGTGCGTGAAGGAGACCAAGAACTCCGGCCTCTTCGGACTCGTCAACCTGTTCAGCGGCGGCGCGCTCCTCCAGCTGACGATCTTCGCCCTCGGCATCATGCCGTACATCACGGCGAGCATCATCCTCCAGCTCCTCACCGTCGTGATCCCGCGACTGGAGGCGCTGAAGAAGGAGGGCCAGGCCGGTACGGCGAAGATCACCCAGTACACCCGCTACCTGACCATCGCGCTCGCCGTGCTCCAGGGCACCGGCATCGTGGCGACGGCCTCCAGCGGTGCGCTGTTCTCGGGCTGCCCGCTGGCCAACCAGATCGTGCCGGACACCTCGGTGTTCCGGATCGCCACCATGGTCATCACGATGACGGCCGGCACCACGGTCATCATGTGGCTGGGCGAGCTGATCACCGACCGCGGCATCGGCAACGGCATGTCGCTGCTGATCTTCACCTCGATCGCCGCGCAGTTCCCGGCCAACATGTGGGCGATCAAGCAGTCCGGCACCATCGGCGGCGGCTGGGTCGAGTTCCTCTCCGTGGTCGCGGTCGGCATCATCGTTGTGATGCTGGTCATCTTCGTCGAGCAGGCCCAGCGCCGGATCCCGGTCCAGTACGCGAAGCGGATGATCGGCCGCCGGGCGTTCGGCGGCACCTCGACCTACATCCCGCTCAAGGTGAACCAGGCCGGTGTCATCCCGGTCATCTTCGCCTCGTCGCTGCTGTACATCCCCGCTCTCGTGGTCCAGCTGACCAACAGCCAGGCGGGCTGGGCGGTGTGGATCAAGCAGAACTTCGTCAAGGGTGACCACCCGATCTACATGGCCACCTACTTCCTGCTGATCGTCTTCTTCGCCTTCTTCTACGTCGCGATCTCCTTCAACCCCGAAGAAGTTGCCGACAATATGAAGAAGTATGGTGGCTTCATCCCGGGCATCCGGGCCGGCCGGCCGACGGCCGAGTACCTGAACTACGTGCTGACCCGAATCACGTGGCCGGGTTCGCTCTACCTGGGCCTGATCGCGTTGATCCCGATGATCGCCCTGGTCGCCTTCGGACAGCAGACCAACTTCCCGTTCGGCGGCACCAGCGTTCTCATCGTCGTCGGCGTCGGACTCGAAACTGTGAAGCAGATCGAGAGCCAGCTCCAGCAGCGCAATTACGAAGGGTTCCTCCGCTGATGCGTATCGTCCTCGTTGGTCCTCCCGGGGCCGGGAAGGGTACTCAGGCGCACTTGCTCGCCAAGACCCTGTCCATCCCCCACATCTCCACCGGCGACCTGTTCCGCGCCAACATCGGCCAGGGCACCCCACTGGGGCTCGAGGCCAAGAGCTACATGGACGCGGGTCGCCTGGTGCCGGATGAGGTCACCATCGGGATGGCCAAGGACCGCATGCTCCAGGCCGACGCGGCCAACGGCTTCCTGCTCGACGGCTTCCCCCGCAACCTGGGCCAGGCCAAGGCGCTGGACGAGTTCCTCGCCGAGCAGGGCATCAAGCTGGACGGCGTGCTGGACCTGGAGGTCCCCGAGGACGAGGTCGTCCGCCGGATCGCCGGCCGCCGCCTGTGCCGCAACGACGGCGGCCACGTCTTCCACGTGGACTACAACCCGCCGAAGGTCGAGGGCGTCTGCGACGAGTGCGGCGGCGAGCTGTACCAGCGCTCGGACGACACCGAGGAGAAGGTGCGCACGCGCCTGGAGGTCTACCACACGGAGACCGAGCCGATCATCGACTACTACGTCCAGCAGGGCCTGGTGGCGACGATCTCGGCCCTCGGCAAGGTGGACGAGGTCACCCAGCGCGCGATCGAGGCGCTGAAGCAGAACGGCTGAGGTCCCTCAGCGAGGTACGCGTGTACGGCCGGGTCGCCCGTGGAGCGGGCGGCCCGGCCGTTTCGGCGTCGTACGGTGGTAGGCAGTGGTAATCCGGACTTGGAAGGCGTGACCTGATGGTGGAGATCAAGACCCCCGAGCAGATCGCGAAGATGCGAGCGGCCGGGCTGGTCGTCGCCGAGGCGCTCAAGGCCTGCCGCGAGGCGGTCGCTCCCGGGGTGACCACCCAGGAGCTCAACGACATCGCGGACAAGGTCATCACCGGCCACGGCGCCACCTCGAACTTCCGCGCCCACCACGGCGGCCTGTGGTTCCCCGGTGTGATCTGCGCCTCGGTGAACAACGAGGTCGTGCACGGCATCCCGGGCGAGCGGGCGCTGCAGGAGGGCGACATCATCTCGATCGACTGCGGCGCCATCCTGGACGGCTGGCACGGCGACTCGGCGATCACCGTCGCGGTCGGCGAGGTCCGCCCCGAGGTCGAGATGCTGAGCCGGGTGACCGAGGGCTCGATGTGGGCCGGCATCGCCCAGATGAAGAAGAACAACCGCCTGGTCGACGTCTCCAAGGCGATCGAGGGCTACATCCGCCGCCAGCCGCTGCCGCCCAAGGGCAAGTGGGGCATCACCGAGGGCTACGGCGGCCACGGCATCGGCACCGCGATGCACATGGAGCCGCACGTGCTGAACTACGTCGAGCGCGGCCGCGGCAAGGGCCCGAAGCTGATCCCCGGCACCGTGCTGGCGATCGAGCCGATGGTCTCGCTGGGCACCCCGCACACCACCGTGCTGGACGACGAGTGGACGGTCGTCACCAACGACGGCACCTGGGCCTCGCACTGGGAGCACTCGGTGGCCGTCACCGAGCAGGGCCCGCTGGTGCTGACCGCCTTCGACGGCGGCAAGGCCGAGCTCGCCAAGCTGGGCATCACGGCCGCTCCGGACCCGCTGGCGTAGTCGCGGCGGCGTCCGACCGCCGCTCCTGACAAGGGATCAGAGCCCTGGAGGTTTGGACCTCCAGGGCTTTTGTCCTATTTTTAACGGCTGGCAGTGGCAAATCCGTGGCTTGACTGGCCTTCGATCGATGCAGGAGAGAGCACGTGCTCAAGGGATTCCGCGACTTCATGATGCGCGGCAACGTCGTCGACATGGCGGTCGGTGTGGTCATCGGTGCCGCGTTCACCGCCGTGGTGACCGGCTTCGTGTCGGCCTTCCTCACCCCGCTGGTCGGTGTGGTGGTCGGCGCGGCCGGCGACTTCAGCTCGTACAAGGCCGACATCGGCGGGGTGATCTTCCCGTACGGCCAGTTCCTGAACGTGCTGATCGCGTTCTTCATGACCGCCGCGGTGCTGTACTTCTGCGTGGTGCTGCCGGTCACCAAGGCCACCGCGCGCTACCTGCCGAAGAAGCCGAAGACCCCGAAGCGCCCCTGCCCCGAGTGCCTGACCGAGATCCCCGAGGCCGCCCGCCGCTGCTCGGCCTGCACCGCCCACGTGGAGCCGCTGACCGTCTCCACCGTGCTCTGAGCCGCGAGTGTGACGAGTACCGCCTTCCGGGCCCCGGTTTTGGCCCATCGCGCGCGCTGGCGTAGGATGGACCGTCGGCTCACTCGTAGCGTGCTTCAGCGCGCCCTCTTCCCCTCGGGGCAGGGGTGAACCCAGGTTCGCACGAGCGTTCCGCATACGGTAGCCGGTCCCGGAAGGTGGATCTCGCAGTTCATGGCTAAGAAGCAAGGCGCCATTGAGATCGAGGGCACCGTGATCGAGTCTCTTCCGAACGCGATGTTCAAGGTCGAGCTGCAGAACGGTCACAAGGTCCTCGCGCACATCAGTGGCAAGATGCGCATGCACTACATCCGCATCCTGCCGGACGACCGGGTCGTCGTGGAGCTCAGCCCCTACGACCTCACGCGCGGCCGGATCGTCTACCGCTACAAGTAAGAACGTCAGATCTAGACCCGGAGAACCTGAACATGAAGGTCAAGCCGAGCGTCAAGAAGATCTGCGACAAGTGCAAGGTGATCCGCCGTCACGGCCGGGTCATGGTGATCTGCGACAACCTGCGCCACAAGCAGCGCCAGGGCTGATCTCTCCCCAGCATTTCTCGTAGTACTTCGCGCGACGCGAAAACGTCATAAGCGGGCTACCCGATCCGTCCTGGAACAGGCGGACTGCCGCCCCCGGTCAGAGGCCGGGGCTCCCTCACCGTGAGGTGTCGGAGTAGGTAGCACGCAAGACCTCTGAAGAACCACAGGAGCCTTGAATGGCACGCCTCGCCGGCGTTGATCTCCCCCGTGAGAAGCGGATCGAGATCGCCCTCACCTACGTGTACGGCATCGGCCGTACCCGCGCCCAGCAGACCCTCGCCGAGACCGGCGTCAACCCGGATGTCCGCGTTCGCGACATCACCGAGGACGACCTGGTCAAGCTGAGCCAGTACATCGACGCCAACTTCACGGTCGAGGGTGACCTCCGCCGCGAGGTGGCCGCCGACATCCGCCGCAAGGTCGAGATCGGCTGCTACGAGGGTCTGCGTCACCGCCGTGGCCTGCCGGTCCGCGGCCAGCGCACCCACACCAACGCGCGTACCCGCAAGGGCCCGCGTCGCGCGATCGCCGGTAAGAAGAAGCCGGGCAAGAAGTAGTCCGTCCCGTAACCGGACATCCCTCCGGCCCGCGGGTCAGCGGACCGACCACCTCAGTAGGAGAACAGACTTATGCCCCCCAAGGGTCGTCAGGCTGCCGGCGCGAAGAAGATCCGCCGCAAGGAAAAGAAGAACGTCGCTCACGGCCACGCGCACATCAAGAGCACGTTCAACAACACCATCGTTTCGATCACCGACCCCGCGGGCAACGTGATCTCCTGGGCCTCCGCCGGCCACGTCGGCTTCAAGGGCTCGCGCAAGTCCACCCCGTTCGCCGCGCAGATGGCCGCCGAGGCCGCTGCCCGTCGCGCGCAGGAGCACGGCATGCGCAAGGTTGACGTCTTCGTGAAGGGTCCGGGCTCCGGCCGCGAGACCGCGATCCGTTCGCTCCAGGCCACCGGCCTGGAGGTCGGCTCGATCCAGGACGTCACCCCCACCCCGCACAACGGCTGCCGTCCGCCGAAGCGCCGCCGCGTCTGACCCGTGCCGTCCCCTTCGGGGGGCGATCCGGGCCCGCTGGGTCCTGCTTTAAACCTCGTACGGGCTCCCGTTTTTCTCGGGAGCCCGTACGCTTGGTCCTGTCGGCATCAAATAGTGGGTGCCGAAGACAACTGGAGGATTACCCCCCATGCTTATCGCTCAGCGTCCGTCGCTGACCGAAGAGGTCGTCGACGAGTTCCGCTCGCGGTTCGTGATCGAGCCGCTGGAGCCGGGCTTCGGCTACACCCTCGGCAACTCCCTGCGCCGCACGCTCCTGTCGTCGATCCCGGGTGCCGCTGTCACCAGCATCCGCATCGACGGCGTCCTGCACGAGTTCACCACCGTGCCGGGCGTCAAGGAGGACGTGACCGACCTCATCCTCAACATCAAGCAGCTGGTCGTCTCCTCGGAGCACGACGAGCCGGTCGTGATGTACCTGCGCAAGCAGGGCCCGGGTGTCGTCACCGCCGCCGACATCGCCCCGCCGGCGGGTGTCGAGGTGCACAACCCCGAGCTGGTCCTCGCCACCCTCAACGGCAAGGGCAAGCTGGAGATGGAGCTGACCGTCGAGCGCGGTCGCGGCTACGTCTCCGCCGTCCAGAACAAGGCCTCCGGCCAGGAGATCGGCCGCATCCCGGTCGACTCGATCTACAGCCCCGTGCTGAAGGTCACCTACAAGGTCGAGGCCACCCGTGTCGAGCAGCGGACCGACTTCGACAAGCTGATCGTCGACGTCGAGACCAAGCCCGCCATGCGTCCGCGTGACGCCATGGCCTCGGCCGGCAAGACCCTGGTGGAGCTGTTCGGCCTCGCCCGCGAGCTGAACATCGACGCCGAGGGCATCGACATGGGCCCGTCCCCGACGGACGCCGCCCTGGCCGCCGACCTGGCGCTGCCGATCGAGGAGCTGGAGCTCACCGTCCGCTCCTACAACTGCCTCAAGCGCGAGGGCATCCACACCGTGGGTGAGCTCGTCGCCCGCTCCGAGGCCGACCTGCTCGACATCCGCAACTTTGGTGCGAAGTCGATCGACGAGGTCAAGGCGAAGCTGGCCGGCATGGGCCTGGCCCTCAAGGACAGCCCGCCCGGGTTCGACCCGACCGCCGCCGCCGACGCCTTCGGCGCCGACGACCTCGACGACTCGCACTTCGCCGAGACCGAGCAGTACTAAGAGATTTGGCCGCGGGGGCGGTTCCACGGAGCCGCCCCCGTCGTCATGAAAGCCGTACGGGCACAGTGCCCGTACGCCCGCTGTGGTACCTGGTACGGCCGCAGTCGGAGATCCAAGGAGTAATTCCATGCCGCGTCCCACCAAGGGTGCCCGCCTCGGCGGCGGCCCGCACCACGAGCCGCTGCTGCTCGCCGGTCTGTGCCGGGAGCTGTTCCAGTACGGCCGCATCACCACGACCGAGGCCAAGGCCCGTCGGATGCGCCCGCTGGCGGAGAAGCTGATCACCAAGGCGAAGAAGGGCGACATCCACAACCGTCGCCTGGTGCGCAAGACGATCACCGACATCGCCGTGCTGCACACCCTCTTCACCGAGATCGCGCCGCGCTACGAGAACCGCCCGGGTGGCTACACCCGCATCACCAAGATCGGCCCCCGTCGTGGCGACAACGCCCCGATGGCCGTGATCGAGCTGGTCGAGGCGCTGACCGTCGCGCAGACCGCCGTCGGCGAGGCCGAGGCCGCCACCAAGCGCGCCGTCAAGGAGGCCGAGGAGGCCAAGGTCGAGGAGACCAAGGCTGACGAGGTCGCCGAGGCCGAGCAGGCCTGACGCCTCTAGGTGTTGCCGCGGGCCCGCTTTCCCAGCGATGGGGGAGCGGGCCCGTTCCTTGTCCGCGAGGTCCCTGGGAGAAGAGAAGCAGTGGTCAGTGATTGCGCCGAGCAGCCGCCGGTGAAGGACGGTCCGGCCGACGGGTACGTCCGGGTCCGGCTCGACCTCGCGTACCACGGCGCCGAGTTCTCCGGCTGGGCCCGCCAGAAGGGCGGCCGCCGCACGGTCCAGGAGGAGATCGAGAGCGCGCTGCAGGTCGTCACCCGCAGCCAGGAGCTCTTCCCGCTCACCGTGGCCGGCCGCACCGACGCCGGGGTGCACGCCCGCGGCCAGGTCGCCCACGTCGACCTGCCGGCCGAGCTGTGGGAGGCGCACCGGGAGAAGCTGCTGCGCCGGCTGGCCGGGCGGCTGCCCGGGGACGTCCGGATCTACCGGATCGGCGAGGCGCCGACCGGGTTCGACGCGCGCTTCTCGGCGATCTGGCGCCGGTACGCGTACCGGGTCGCCGACCACCCCGCCGGGGTCGACCCGCTGCTGCGCGGGCACGTGCTCTGGCACGACCGGCCGCTGGACCTGGACCGGATGAACGCGGCCGCGAAGCTGCTGCTCGGCGAGCACGACTTCGCCGCGTACTGCAAGAAGCGCGAGGGCGCCACCACCATCCGCACCCTGCTGGAGCTGCACTGGGACCGCGTCCCGGTGGACACCTACGCGGCCCAGGAGGGCTCGCTGGCGGTCGCCACCGTCCGGGCCGACGCCTTCTGCCACAACATGGTCCGGGCGCTGGTCGGCGCGATGCTGCTGGTCGGCGACGGGCACCGGCCGGTGGAGTTCCCCGGCGAGGTGCTGGCCGGCGGGGTCCGCAACTCGGCGGTCAACGTGATCCGGCCGTACGGGCTGACCCTCGAGGAGGTCGGCTACCCGCCGGACGACCAGCTCGCCGAGCGGAACCGGGCCGCCCGCCGGATGCGCACCCTGCCTGGTGCCGACCGGACGACCGGGGCGGCCGGCTGACCGGCTTCGCAGGGAGCCGTGGCGGGCCGGATCGCGGCGATGCCGCAGGCTGAGGGTCACAACGAAGGATTCCGCCCGGTCTGATCGACCGGACGGAATCCTTCAGCCGTTCTCGGACGGGCTCAGCGACGGCCGCTGAGCCGCGTCGGCAGCCTCAGGTCAGCCGAGCGTCTCCTCGCCGCCCGAACCCGGCCGCTTCGACACGGCATGCCAGACATCGAGCAGTCTGTCGGGCTGGACCAGCTCCGTGTGGGTGCAGGGGAGCCGGTGCTCCCGGATCCCCCCGGACGCGTAGGGCTCCCAGATCTCGACCGGGCGGGCGCTCTCCAGCTTGTCCTCGGTTGCGACGACGAGCAGCAGCTCCCCTTCGAAGGTGCGGGGCATGTGCTCCATCAGCAGCCTGGCGTTGTTCCGGATCACTCGGGCAGCCGTCTCCACCTCCTCGTCGGTGAGGTCGGCGACCGTGTCACCGCCGTTGCGGATGATGTCCGCGAGGTCGGCCATCTCGGCCGTCCCACCGTTCTCGCCGGAAGGCGTTCCCTCCAGGGAGACCGCCAGCATCGTCTCCAGCAGGTTCGACGGATAGGCGTCCAGGAGGGTCAGCGCTCCCACCTGCTCGCCGTCGGCCTCGAGCTGCGCCGCCATCTCGTGCGCGACCACACCTCCGAAGGACCAGCCCAGGAGGTGGTACGGGCCGGACTCCTGAACGCTGCGGATCTGCTCGATGTACTCCGCCGCCATCTCCTCGATGGAGGCGGGCAGCTCGGACGAACCGTCGAGGCCCCGGGCCTGCACCCCGTAGAGCGGGTGCTCGGTCGGCACGATGCGGGCCAGCGGCGAGTAGCACCAGCTCAGCCCGCCACCGGGGTGGATGCAGAAGAGAGGTGCGCCCTCCCCGTGCGGCCGGATCGGCAGGAGGATGCCGAGGGCGTCCTGCGTCGAGGCGTAGCCCAGGCGTGCGGCCAGGCCGGCGACGGTCGGGGTCTCGAACAGGGCGCGGATGCCGACCTCGACACCCAGCACGGTGCGGATCCGGCTGACCAGCTGGGTCGCGAGGAGGGAGTGGCCGCCGAGTTCGAAGAAGTTGTCGTCGATGCCGACGTTCGGCAGGCCGAGCACCTCGGCGAAGACGGTGCAGAGGACCACTTCCTGGGCGGTGCGGGGCGCTCGCCCGGAGGCGCCGACCGCGTAGTCCGGTGCGGGGAGGGCTCGGTGGTCGAGCTTGCCGTTGGCGGTCAGCGGCAGGGTTTCCAGCTGCACGACGGCGCTGGGGATCATGTAGTCGGGGAGTTCCGTCGCGAGGTGCTTGCGCAGTAGCTCGGTGTCCGCGTCGCCGTCCGGGGTGGGGACGATGTAGGCGACGAGGCGCTTGTCGCCGGGGGTGTCTTCGCGGGCGATGACGGTGGTCTGGGAGACGGCGGGGTGTGCGGCCAGTGCCGATTCGATTTCGCCGAGTTCGATGCGGAAGCCGCGGATCTTGACCTGGTCGTCGGCACGTCCCGCGAACTCCAGCATGCCGTCCGCACGCCAGCGCACCAGGTCACCGGTGCGGTACATGCGCTCGCCGGAGCCTCCGTAGGGGTTGGCGACGAAGCGCTCGGCGGACAGGCCCGGACGGTTCAGGTAACCACGGGCGAGCTGGGTGCCGGCGAGGTAGAGCTCGCCGACGGTGCCGGGTGGGACGGGCTGGAGGTGTGCGTCCAGGACGTAGACGCGGGTGTTCCAGATGGGGCGCCCGATGGGAACGGCTCGATCCGGTACCTCGTCCGAAGGAAGGACCCGGTACTCCACGCACCCGACCGTCGCCTCGGTCGGACCGTACTCGTTGACCACGGTGGCCCCCGGACGAACGCTCCGCCAGGCGTTGAGGACCTCTCCGAGCAGTTGCTCGCCGCCGACCACCAACTCGCCGGTCGGTGAGAAGGTTTCGGGAATCACGGAGAGCAGGGGTATGTGGCTGGGCGTCCCCTTGAGGAACGTCAGCCGGTCGCTGTCCTGAACTCGCGCGCCGTCTTCCAAGGGAGCGATCTCGATGCTTCCGCCGCTGATCAGCGGTGCGTACAGCGTCGTTACGGCGAGGTCGAAGGCGGCCGAGGAATGCAGCAGGGTCCCGCCCTTGACGGAGGGGTAGGCCTCGGCGCTCCACCGCAGGTAGTGGGCCAGGGCGCCGTGCTCGATCACGACGCCCTTGGGGCGGCCGGTGGAGCCGGAGGTGTAGATGACGTAGGCGGGGTGGGTGGGCAGGAGGCCGGACTCGGGGTTGGTGGTGTCGAGTTCGGCGAGGTGCGCGACGGTGTCGGCGTTGTCGAGGGCGATCCGCGTGGTGGTGTCGGGGAGGGTGTCCTGGAGGTCCTGGGTGGTGATGACCAGGGTGGGCCGTGCGTCGCCGAGCATGTAGGTGATGCGGTCGGCGGGGTAGTTGGGGTCGATGGGGAGGTAGGCGCCGCCGGCCTTGAGGATCGCGAGGAGTGAGACGACGAGGTCGGTGGAGCGTTCCATGAGGACGCCGACCAGGGTCTCGGGGCCGACGCCGCGCTGGGCCAGCAGCCGCGCGAGGCGGTTGGCGCGGGCGTTCACCTCGGCATAGGTGAGCTGGTCGTCCCGGTGGGTGAGGGCGGTGGCGTCGGGGGTGCGGGTGACCTGGGCGTGGAACAGCTCGGGCAGGGTGGCGGCGGGCAGGTCCCGGGTGGTGTTGTTCCAGCTGTTGAGGATCAGGTCGCGTTCGGCGTCGTCGAGGATCTCGATGCGGCTGACGGGCTGCTCGGGGTCGGTGGCGACAGCGCGCAGAACCCGGACGAAACGCTGCGCGATCCCCTCGACTGTAGTCCGGTCGAACAGGTCGGTGGCGTAGGTCAGCGCGCCGTGCAGGCCGACCGCCTTCCCGTGCGTGTCGTGGAGCTCACTGAGCTGGAAGTCGAGGTCG
>NZ_JBHVVI010000011.1:0-127795 GCF_042883685.1 Kitasatospora sp. NPDC058190 | reverse complement strand
CTCGGTCTTCCGATGGATCAACCGATACAACACCTGGAGGAGGCACTCCTCCCTCGACCACATGACCCCGATCGCCTACGAGCAGAGATCAGTTACGCTGGCCGTCGCTGCATAGCACCCGGTGTCCACATTCCCGGGGGAAGCCCCCGGAACATCCGTGCTGTGCCCGGGGATCGACCCGACCTCCTGGCACGCCCTCACCTCGTCTTCCTTGGCCCTGTAGGACTGGATCAGCAGATCCCCAGTGGCCTCGTCCAGCCAGATCGTCGGCGAGTCGTCAACGGGAGTGTTCGGAATGATCCCCAGGAAACGCAACCTCATGCTCTCTCCTTGTGTCGACCTGATTGCGCTCGGTTGCACGACTATCAACCCACCAGCCAACCAACGCAAGAGGGCGCGGGGCGAACGCGAAAAGCCTCCCCGGCAACCAACCGCAGCAGCGCGCAAAGGCGCCCACGAGGCCCTCGCCCTGGGTGGGCGAGGGCCTTCGCGTGTTTCAGCGCTGGTCGTCGCGCTCCTCGGGGTGGGGCATCTTGAGGGTCGCGACGACGCCGAGGGCCACGGTGGCGATCGCGAGGGCGAGCAGGGCGAGGAGGATCGCGCCGACGAAGAACTTCACCGGTGCCACGCCTCGTCCTTCTCCAGGTCGCGGAGCAGGTGGAGGAGGTTGAGCAGGGTGCTCACGGGCGCGTTGCCGAAGTCGATCAGGATGCGGCCGTCGAGGGTCGTCTCGCCGGCCGTGGCGGAGCCCCAGAGGAGCCCGTGCGGCAGGCCGCGCCGGTGCAACTCGCCCAGGAGGGTGGTGATTTGGGGCTCGGTGTAGTCGCGCATCCGGGGGTCGTCCGGCGCGATGGGGTCGCGGGTCACGCGAGGGAGTCCAGCTCGTACCAGGTGGTTTTGCCGCGCTTCTGCGGGTCGACGCCCCAGCGGTGGGTGAAGCCCTCCACGAGCTGGAGGCCCCGCCCGGTCTCGGCGAGGTCGGAGGACGTTCGCAGCTGGGGAAGGGCGTCGCTCTCGTCGGAGACGGTGACCCGGAGGGTGCGGTTGACGATGGAGAACCAGACGACGGGCGCGGGGGTGTCGCCGTGCCGCCAGGCGTTGACGATCAGCTCGCAGAGGGCGAGTTCGGCGTTGAAGATGGTCTCGGCGCCCCAGCCGTTGCGGGCCATGGCGTCCCGCAAGGCCTGCCGGGAGAGGGTGAGCGAAGGGGTGTTACGGATGCACACGGGAACCTCCGTGAGGCTGTGGTGTGGGGAGAGGTGATGACGGTCGTCGCCGTGAGCCAGGCCAGGTGCGGCTGCTCTGCGGCGCGCGGGCAGCAGGCGCCTACTGCCATGGATGCAGGCATTACTGACGATCCGTCGGATCGATCTGAGAATGACGATAGCGCATCGGAGCTTAACGTTAAGCTCGATGCGCGAAGGTTCCCCCGATGGAGTCATCCCTCGGATGGCCACCCCTGCGCGCGGCACGGCAGACTGGCGCCTGTACCGGCAGAAAGGACGCCATGGCCAACCGCCAGAACCCGACCCTTCGCCAGCGTCGGCTCGGCGCTGAACTGCGGAGGATGCGAGAGCAGGCCGGCTTCGCAGGCAGCCACCTCGCCCGTTTGCTCGGTGTGACTCCAGCTCTGGTGACGCAGATGGAGAACGGGAAGTCCGCCGTCAGCGTGGAGCGCCTGCACGAGATCGCGGAGGCTTGTATGTGCGCCAACGCGCCCTTGGTCGACGCGCTCGCCGGGATGGCCCGGGAGCGAGATCGGGCCTGGTGGGATGAGTATCGCAACGCCCTCACAGCCGCCCCCATTGATGTGGCGGAAATGGAGGGACATGCGAAGAGGCTCAAGAGCTTCAACATCGGCTTCATCCCGGGGCTGCTTCAGACGGTCCCCTATGCCGCCGCCGTGTTCGCGAGAGGTTTCACCCCTCTCCCCGGTCGCGAGGTCGATCGCAGGGTGGGGTTCCGCCTGCGGAGGCAGCAAACTATTCGATCCGGTGAAACGCCGTACGTTGCACTGGTCCACGAGGCGGCGCTGCGAATTCAGTACGGCGGCCCCGCAGTACTCAGGGAACAGCTTGGTTCCCTCGTCGAAGACTCCGAGCTTCCGGGAGTCTCGCTGCGAGTCGTACCGTTCGATACGGCCGACTTCCCTGGCCCCAGTGAGAACCTGATCTACGCGGAGGGGCCAGTGCCGGAGCTGGATACGGTCCAGGCTGACTCGTCCCACGGTTCCCACATCTTCGACTCACCCGCCCAGCTGGCGGGCTATCGCGCAATCTTTGAGCGCATCGAAGCCGTCGCGCTCCCGGAGAGCGAGTCGCGAGATTACATTCGCTCGATCATGAAGGAACTGAACGACAGGTATGAATAGCTCAGAGTGGCAGAAATCCAGCTTCAGCGAAGCAGCCAGCAACTGCGTCGAGGTACGCGCACGAGAAGGGGTGATCGAGCTCCGGGAGTCCGACGAGGGTGACGTCATCGTCCGGACCACCCGCCCCAGCCTCGCCGACTTCCTCCAAGGCGCCAAGGCAGGCGAGTTCGACCACCTCACCACCAACTAGCGAAGAGCCCCAGCGCCCGCCACCCCGGGGGCGCTGGGGCCGTCTACGGGTCCTAGACCTCCCGGACGCCCGCCCGCCAGACCGCCGCCGTCAGCGGCACGCCCGGCCGGTACGCCAGGTGCACGTGCGAGGGCGCGTCCAGCAGCAGCAGGTCCGCCCGCGAGCCGACCGCGACCGACCCCACGTCACTGCGCCGCAGCGCGTGCGCGCCGCCCGCCGTGGCCGACCAGACCGCCTCGTCCGGCGTCATCCCCATCTCCCGCACCGCCACCGCGATGCAGAACGCCATCGAACTCGTGAAGCTGGAGCCCGGGTTGCAGTCCGTCGACAGCGCCACCACCGCGCCCGCGTCCAACAGCCGCCGCCCGCTCGGGTACTCGGCGCACGTGGAGAACTCCGCCCCCGGCAACAGCGTCGCCACCGTCGCCGAACCGGCCAGCGCCGCCACGTCCTCGTCCGTCAGGTGGGTGCAGTGGTCCGCCGAGGCGGCCCCCAGCTCCACCGCGAGCTGCACGCCGGGCCCGTACGTGAGCTGGTTGGCGTGCACCCGGGGGGTGAGGCCGCGCTCGATGCCCGCCGCCAGGACGGCCCGCGCCTGGTCGCCGTCGAAGGCGCCCTTCTCGCAGAACACGTCCACCCAACGGGCGTGCGGCGCACAGGCGTCGAGCATCTCGCCGGTGACCAGGTCGACGTAGCCGGCCGGGTCCTCGGCGTACTCGGGGGCCACGATGTGGGCGCCCAGGTAGGTGGTCTCCGGGGTGTGCTTCGCGGCGATCCGCAGCGCCCGGGCCTCGTCCTCGACCGTCAGCCCGTAACCGGACTTGCACTCGATGGTGGTGGTGCCCTGCCGCAGTGCCTCCCGGACGAACCCCGCCACGTTCGCGTCCAGTTCGGCGTCGCTCGCCGCCCGGGTCGCCGCCACCGTGGTGCGGATGCCGCCCGCCGAGTAGGACTGCCCGGACATCCGGGCGTTGAACTCGGCGGTGCGGTCGCCCGCGAACACCAGGTGGGCGTGCGAGTCGACGAAGCCGGGCAGCAGCGCCCGGCCCCCGGCGTCGAAGCGCTCGTCCGCCGCCGGGGCCTGCGCCGCCGGGCCGACCCAGGCGACGGTGTCGCCGTCGACCACCACGGCCGCGTCGGCCAGCAGGCCGAGCGGCCCGGTGCCGTGTCCGAGGTCGTTGGTGACCAGGCTGCCGATGCCCGTGATCAAGGTGGTCCTGGTGCTCAAGACAACGCCTTCCGAAGGGAGTTGGACAGGGAAATCAGTGGCCGAGCGCGCCGATCGCCGAGCGCAGCGCCCCCGGCACGTCGGCCACCAGCTGGTGCACGCCGTCCCGGACGACGTGCCGCCCGCCGACCACCACGTCCCGCACGTCCGCCGCCGAGGCCGCGAAGACGGCGATCTCGGCGCCGAGCCGGGGCGGCGGGCCCGCCGTACGGACGGTGTCCAGCGCGATCGCCGTGAAGTCGGCGAGCGCCCCGGCCTCGATCCGCCCGGCCTCGGGCCAGCCCAGCGAGGCGTGCCCGTCCTCGCCGCCGGCCCGCAGCAACGAGTTTGCTGTCCAGTGGCCGCGGGTCTGCGTGCGCAGCCGCTCGTTCAGCTCCAGCGCGCGGGCCTCCTCGAACGGGTCGATCACCGCATGGCTGTCGCTGCCCAGGGTGATCGGGCTGCCCGCCGAGGCCAGCCGGCGGGCCGGGCCGATGCCGTCCGCGAGGTCCCGTTCGGTGGTGGGGCACATGCAGACGGTGGTGGAGGAGTCGGTGAGGAGCCGGACGTCCTCGTCGGTGAGGTGGGTGGCGTGCACGGCCGAGGTGCGCGGGCCGAGCGCGCCGTGGTCGGCGAGCAGCCGGGTCGGGGTGACGCCGTGCGCGGCGAGGCAGGCGTCGTTCTCGGCGGTCTGCTCGGACAGGTGGACGTGCAGCGGGGCCTTGCGCATCGACGCCCAGTGCGCGACGGTGCCCAGCTGCTCGGCCGGGACGGCCCGGACCGAGTGGATGGCGGCGCCGATCCGGGCGTGCTCGCGGGGCTTGAGCGCGTCCGCCCGTACCGCCCAGGCCTCGGCGTCGCCGTCGCTGAACCGCAGCTGCGGGTGCGTCGGTTCGGCGCCGAAGCCGGAGGACAGGTAGCAGGTGTCCAGCAGGGTGATCCGGATGCCGGCCCGGGCGGCCGCCTCGATCAGCGCCTCGCCCATCGCGTTCGGGTCGGTGTAGCGGGCGCCGCCGGGCGCGTGGTGCAGGTAGTGGAACTCGCCGACGGCGGTGATCCCGGCGAGCGCCATCTCGGCGTAGACGGCGGTGGCCAGCTCCAGGTAGCTGTCCGGGTCGAGCGCGCCGGCGAACCGGTACATGGTGTCGCGCCAGGTCCAGAACGTCCCGGAGCCGACCTGGACGTGCCCGCGCAGCGCCCGGTGGAAGGCGTGCGAGTGGGCGTTGGCCTGGCCGGGCACCAGCAGGCCGTCGAGGCGGACGGCGCCGGGCGGACAGGGGCCGCTGTCCGGGGTCACGGAGGTGATCCGGCCGCTGGGGCCGGTGGCGATCAGCACGTCCTGCCCGACCACCGGCCCGTCGTCGTGCGGCAGCCAGGCGTACTGCGCCCAGTAGGTCACCGGGGTCGATGCGGTCAGTGGCACGCCAGGTCCTCCAGTACGTCGGCGAGGGCGGCGACCCCGGACAGGCAGTCGGCCTCCTCGGCGCGTTCGGCCGGGGAGTGCGAGACGCCGGTGGGGTTGCGCACGAACAGCATGGCGGTCGGGACCGCGGACGCCAGGATGCCGGCGTCGTGTCCCGCGCCGGTGGGCAGCACCGGGGCGTCCAGCAGCTTGGCGAGCCGGTCGCGCAACGGGCCGTCGAAGTCCACCACCGGGGTGTAGGACTCGCGGGTCAGCTCGACCCGGACGCCGTCGCGCCCGCCGCGCTCGGCGGCGGCCCGCTCGATCTCGGCGACCAGCTCGGTGAGGGTGGCTTCGTCGGCGGCCCGGGAGTCCAGCCAGCCGCGCACCAGCGAGGCGATCGCGTTGGTGCCGTTGGGCTCGACCGCGACCTTGCCGAAGGTGGCCAGCGCACCCGCGAGCTTCGCCTTCTTGCGGGCGGCGAGCACGGTGTTGGCGAAGGTCAGCATCGGGTCGCGGCGGTCCTCGATCCGGGTGGTGCCGGCGTGGTTGGCCTCGCCGTGGAAGTCGAACCGCCACCGGCCGTGCGGCCAGATCGCGCTGGCCACGCCGACCGGCTGCCCCTCGGTGAGGTGGCGGCCCTGCTCGACGTGGAGTTCGACGAAGGCACCGATCCGGGCCAGCCGCTCGTCGTCCGCGCCGATCGCGGTCGGGTCGTAGCCCGCCCTCTCCATCGCGTCGGGCAGCCGCAGACCGTCGGCGTCGCGCAGCTCGTACGCGTCCTCGCGGGAGAGCACCCCGGCGGTCAGCCGGGAGCCGATGCAGGCCACGCCGAACCGGGCGCCCTCCTCGTCACCGAAGTTGACGATCGCCAGCGGCCGGGTGAGCTCGGCTCCCCTGGCGCGGAGTTCGTCCAGCGCGGCGAAGGAGGAGACCACCCCGAGCGGCCCGTCGAAGGCGCCGCCGTCCGGGACGGAGTCCAGGTGCGAGCCGGTGACGACCGCCCCGTGCGCGGTCGGGTCGCCCAGCCAGGCCCACTGGTTGCCGTTGCGGTCCAGCTCGTACGTCAGGCCTCGACTGCGGGCCTGCTGCTCGAACCAGGCGCGGCACTCGGCGTCGGCGGAGTTCCAGGCGAAGCGGCGGTAGCCGCCGGAGGAGGCGGAGCGGCCCACGGGGAGCAGCTCCGCCCACATCTCCAGGAAGGAGTCACTCACAGTTCGCCCATCGGGACGCGGACCCCGCGCTCGGCGGCGGCCTCGGTGGCCCGGTCGTAGCCGGCGTCCACGTGCCGGATGACGCCCATGCCCGGGTCGTTGGTGAGCACCCGGCGGATCTTCTCCCCGGCCAGCGCGGTGCCGTCGGCGACGGTGACCTGGCCGGCGTGGATCGAGCGGCCGATGCCGACACCGCCGCCGTGGTGGATGGACACCCAGGAGGCGCCGGAGGCCACGTTGACCATGGCGTTGAGCAGCGGCCAGTCGGCGATCGCGTCCGAGCCGTCCAGCATCGCCTCGGTCTCCCGGTACGGGGAGGCCACCGAGCCGCAGTCCAGGTGGTCGCGGCCGATCACGATCGGGGCGGACAGCTCACCGGAGGCGACCATGTCGTTGAAGCGCTCGCCGGCCTTGTCGCGCTCGCCGTAGCCGAGCCAGCAGATGCGCGCGGGCAGGCCCTGGAAGTGCACCTTCTCCTGGGCCATCTTGATCCAGCGGGCCAGCGACTCGTTCTCCGGGAAGAGGTCGAGGACGGCCTTGTCGGTCTTGTGGATGTCCTGCGGGTCGCCGGACAGCGCCGCCCAGCGGAACGGGCCCTTGCCCTCACAGAACAGCGGGCGGATGTACGCCGGGACGAAGCCGGGGAAGGCGAAGGCGCGGTCGTAGCCGGCCAGCTGGGCCTCGCCGCGGATCGAGTTGCCGTAGTCGAAGACCTCGGCGCCGCGGTCCAGGAAGCCGACCATCGCCTCGACGTGCCTGGCCATCGACTCGCGCGAGCGCTGGGTGAACTCGGCGGGCTTGGCGGCCGCGTAGTCGGCCATGTCGTCGAAAGCAACACCGACCGGCAGGTAGCTGAGCGGGTCGTGGGCGCTGGTCTGGTCGGTGACGATGTCGATCGGCGCGTCCATCGCGAGCAGCTGCGGGACCAGCTCGGCGGCGTTGCCCAGCACGCCGATGGAGAGCGGCTGCCGCTTGTCGCGGGCGGCGGTGGCGAGCTCCAGCGCGTGGGAGAGGTCCTTGGCCTCGACGTCCAGGTAGCGGTGCTCGATCCGGCGGGAGATGCGGGACGGGTCGCAGTCGATGCAGATCGCCACGCCGCCGTTCATGGTGACGGCCAGCGGCTGGGCGCCGCCCATCCCGCCGAGGCCGGCGGTGAGGGTGATGGTGCCCTCCAGCGTGCCGTTGAAGCGCTTGTTGGCGACGGCGGCGAAGGTCTCGTAGGTGCCCTGGAGGATGCCCTGGGTGCCGATGTAGATCCAGGAGCCGGCGGTCATCTGGCCGTACATGGTGAGCCCGAGGCTCTCCAGGCGGCGGAACTCCTCCCAGTTGGCCCAGTCGCCGACCAGGTTGGAGTTGGCGATGAGCACGCGCGGCGCCCACTCGTGGGTCTGCATCACGCCGACCGGCCGGCCGGACTGGACCAGCATGGTCTCGTCCTGCTTCAGCCCCTGCAGCGTCTTCACCATGGCGTCGAAGGAGCGCCAGTCGCGGGCGGCCTTGCCGGTGCCGCCGTAGACCACCAGCTTCGACGGGTGCTCGGCCACCTCGGGGTCGAGGTTGTTCATCAGCATCCGCAGGGCGGCCTCCTGCTGCCACCCCTGCGTCGTGAGTCCCGTCCCGCGCGCCGCACGCACCTCTCGCGGTCCGCTCGTCTGCTGCTGCACCATGTCCCGGCCTCCCTGCGGATGGATTCATTCAATCTTGGTCCGACTGAATATATCTAAACAGCCGACTTTCGACCAGACCCCAAAACAATCCGATCAGCCACGGCACCGGTCGACTTGGCGCGCTAGCCTGAACCCGGCGAACACCAGCCACTCGGCCCAGCACCAGGGAGCGGAGGAACGATGACGGCCATCAGCGTGCGGCCCGGCAGACTCCGGGATGTGGCGGAGGAGATCGAGCAGAGCACGGGACTTCGCGTCCAGATCATCGGAGGAACACTGGTGATCTCCCCGACCCCTCGCGGCAAGCACGCGGGGACCGTCAAGCGCCTGTCGCGCCAGCTCGACGCCAAACTCCCGGCCGGTCTCGGCGCCTACGAGGTCTCGTCGATCAACATGCCGGACAACGCGGAGGACTACGCGACACCGGATCTGGTCGTCCTGCCATCCGACTGGGAGGACGACGACAACTGGCTGGCCGACCCGCACGATGTCGAGCTCGCCGTCGAGGTCATCTCCACCTCTGAGCGAGTCAGCCTCATCACGGCCAAGACCAGCTGGTACGCGATCGCAGGCGTGCCGGTCCTCCTCGCAGTCGACCCCCGCAAAGGCACCTGGACACTCCGTACGCACCCGAGCGACGGCGAATACCAAGGCGTCCTGCACGGCAAGTACGGCGAGGCCGTCCCGCTGCCCTCGCCGCTGCCCGCCGAGCTGGACACCTCCGGTCTTCCGCTCTACACCCCCCGCAGCTGAGTCAGGCCGCAGCGTCGCCGCCGTCCCAGTCGATGCCGATCTCGGCCAGCCAGCGGCGGTCGGCGGCGTCGGGGGCGGGCGGGGACGGCGGGCGGGGGATGTTCTGGACGGGTCCGAGGCCGTACCTCTCGGCGGCCGCGGCGGCACGGGCGTCGGGTTCGATGACGCCGACGTGCACGGCGGACTCGTCGCCCGGGTCGAGGACGGTCAGTTCGGGATCGGGCAGGCGCCGCAGGGTGACACGGCGTCCGCAGGCGGGGCAGGACCATTCGTCAGCGCCCGAGGCCAGGCGGGCGACGAACTTCATCTCGTGGATCACGCGCATGGGCGGCACCCCCTGCAGTAGGGGATGCCCGGGTTCGTGCCGAGTACTCCCCGGCCGCCGTTCCAGGCTGCGGCTATTCCAAGAAGAGCCCCCGGGCCGCCGCCGACTGCTCGATCGCCTCCAACCGCGCCTCCGCGCCCGGGAGTTCGTCGCACATGGTCTGCAGCAGCACCCGGCCGAGCATCATCGGCGCGCAGGCGGTGTCGAAGACCAGCCCGGTGCCGACGGCCGCCGGCAGCATCAGGTCGGAGAGCTTGGCGACCGGCGAGAAGGCGCTGTCGGCCACGGTGAGCACGGTCAGTCCGCACTCCCGAGCCACCGCCAGCGCGTCCATCAACTCCCGCGGGTAGCGCGGCAACGCGAAGCAGAGCAGCGCGGTGGCACCCGCCGCCGCGGCCTGTTCCAGCCGGTCGGCGAGCATGCTGCCGCCCTCGTCCAGCAGCCGGATGTCCGGGTGCACCTTGGACGCGAAGTACGCGAAGCCGCCCGCCTGCGCGGAGGCGGCCCGCAGGCCGAGCACCGGCAGCGGGCGGGAGGCCGCGAGCAGCCGGGCGGCCCGGGTGATCGGCTCGGGGTCGGCGAGCAGTTCGGCGAGGTGGCGCAGGTGCTCGATCTCGGCGAGCACGGCCTGCTGGTGCTCGTTGCGCACCGCGTCGGCCGGGGTCTCCGGCGCGGCCGGCTCGCCGACGCCGAGTTCGCGCAGCTGCTTGCGCAGTGCCGGGTAGCCGTCGTACCCGAGCGCGACCGCGAAGCGGGTGACGGAGGGCTGGCTGACCCCGGCGAGCTCGGCCACCTCGACGCTGGACAGGAACGGCGCCTCGGTGGCGTGCCGGACCAGCGAGTGCGCGATCCGCCGCTGGGTGGGCGTCAGCCGATGCCCTTCGAACAGCTGCAGCAGCCGGGCGGAGGCGCCGACGGTGCCGGCCTCGTCGATGGCGGTCATCAGCGGGTACCTCCGGATGCGAGCGGTTCGGACGACGACTGTGCAGCAGCGCGGCGCGCCTGGCAAAGCCGTCTCGTACGGCGGAACGTCCCTTGAGACGTCCCGGAGTTCGGACAGCGGTCCCGCCCGGACCGGCGGGGCTCGGGGTAACCCTGATTTCTCCCTGACCCCGCCCGGATTCCCCCCGCGAACGGATGGACCGGGCTCTGCGGCGGCCCCAGGCTATGGGCATGGACACTCGCCAGGACGATCTGCGGCGCGACCTCGACGCCACCCTGCAGGCCCGCAAGGAACTCGGCAAGGAGTACGAGGAGGAACTCGTCGACTCCTTCATGAAGCGCCTCGACGCCCGCCTGGACTCCCGGGTCGACCGCTCGGTCGCCGATCGGATGGACGACTACGCGCCCTCCTACCGGGACCGGGACCGCGACCGGGGCCGCGACCGCCGCGGCTGGGCCCCCGGCCGGTCCGGCAACCGCCTGGCGGTGGTCTCGCTGGCCCTCGGCATCCCGCTGACCGCGATCGCCAGCAACCCCAGCGGCGGTGGCTTCGCCGGCCTGCTGGTCTGCTGGGCGGGCATCGTCGGGGTCAACTTCGCCGCCGCGCTCGGCAACCGCCGCGACCGCGCCGACCGCCGACCGCGGGGCGACTGGGACTAGGCCTCCTCCTGCGGACCGGTCCCCGCCACCCCGCGCCCACGACATCTCAGGCCAGCGGTCCGGTGACCCGCTCCACCGCGCGCACCAGGTCACCGGAGGCGACGAACGCCGCGGCGGCCTCCAGGTCCGGCGAGAGGAAGCGGTCCCGACCGGCACCGCCGACCCCCGCCGCGCGGGCGGCGGCCAGCGCGGCCGCGGTGGCCGGAGCCAGTCGGCCGGCCGAGTCGGTCGGGTCGGCCTGCTGACGGATCTCCAGCGCGCGGGCCGCGGCGGTCAGTTCGACGGCCAGGATCCGGCCCAGGTTCTCCACCGCCTGGCGCAGCTTGCGGGCCGCCGACCAGCCCATCGACACGTGGTCCTCCTGCATCGCGGAGGACGGGATCGAGTCGACCGAGGCCGGGACGGCGAGCCGCTTGTTCTCGCTGACCAGCGCCGCCTGGGTGTACTGGGCGATCATCAGGCCGGAGTCCACGCCCGGGTCGTCGGCCAGGAAGGCCGGCAGGCCGTGCGAGCGGGCCTTGTCGAGCAGCCGGTCGGTACGGCGCTCGGAGATCGAGCCGAGGTCGGCGGCCGCGATGGCGAGGAAGTCCAGCACGTAGGCGACCGGCGCGCCGTGGAAGTTGCCGTTGGACTCCACCCGGCCGTCCGGCAGCACCACCGGGTTGTCCACCGAGGCGGCCAGCTCGCGCGAGGCGACCAGCTGGGCGTGCGCCAGGGTGTCCCGGCCGGCCCCGGCCACCTGCGGGGCGCAGCGGATCGAGTAGGCGTCCTGGACCCGTGGCGCGTCGTCCTGGTGGTGGCCGGTGAGGCCGGAGTCCTTGAGCACGGCCAGCATGTTGGCGGCGCTGAGCGCCTGGCCGGGGTGCGGGCGGATCGGGGCGTGCAGCTCGGGGGCGAGCACCTTGTCGGTGCCGAGCAGCGCCTCCAGGCTCATCGCGGCGGTGATGTCGGCGGTGGTGAACAGGCGGCCGAGGTCGGCGATGGCCATCACCAGCATGCCGAGCATGCCGTCGGTGCCGTTGATGAGGGCCAGGCCCTCCTTCTCCAGCAGCTCGACCGGCTCGATGCCGGCGGCGGCGAGCAGCTCGGCGACGGGCTTCTCCTCCCCGTCCGGGCCGGTGGCGGTGCCTTCGCCCATCAGCACCAGCGCGCAGTGCGACAGCGGCGCGAGGTCTCCGGAGCAGCCGAGCGAGCCGAACTCGCGGACCACCGGGGTGATGCCCGCGTTGAGCAGGGCGGCCATGGTCTGCGCGACCAGCGGCCGTACGCCGGTACGGCCGGAGGCCAGCGTCTTCATCCGCAGGAACATCAGCGCGCGGACCACCTCGCGCTCGACCGCCGGGCCCATGCCGGCCGCGTGCGAGCGCACCAGCGAGCGCTGCAGCTGGGCGCGCAGCTCGGGGCTGATGTGCCGGACGGCGAGCGCGCCAAAGCCGGTCGACACGCCGTAGACGGGGCGCGGCTCGGCCGCGAGGGCGTCGATCCGCGCTCGGGCGGCCGCCATCTCGGCGAGCGCGTCGGGACCGATCTCGACCCGGGCATTGCCCCGGGCGACGGCCAGCACGTCCTCCGCACTGACGTCGGCCTTGCCGACCTGGACCAGCGGAGCGTCGGGGGCCACAGCACTGTGCATATCCATATACACAATCACAGCAGGTGAATGAAGATATGACAACAGCTGCTCACCATCCGGATTCTCCGACGCCCCGATCCGCGCCGCACCCCGGGGGTCTCCACTAACCCATCGGCCGACCCTTCAGCTCGGCCTCGATCAGGTCCACCGCCCGCCGAGTGCCGCCCTCGGCGCGGCCGGCGGCGGACAGCGCCCTCAGCCGTTCGGCCACCGCCGGGTCTCCGACCAGGTCCAGCAGCGCGGCACGCAGCGCCTCCGCGGTGGCCTGCTCGGCGTCCAGTCGGCGGGCGACGCCGAGGCCCACCAGGGCGTCCGCGTTGGCGAACTGATCGGCGGCCTGCGGTACCGCGATCATCGGCACGGCGTGGGACAGCCCCTCGCTGGAGCCGCCCATGCCCGCGTGGGTGACGAAGGCGTCCGCCTGGGAGAGCACCGACAGCTGCGGCACCCACCGGTGCACCTCGACGGTGTCCGGCACCTCGCCGAGCTCGGCCAGTTCGGTGTGCTTGCCGATCTGGAGCACGACGCGCCAGCCCGGCAGGTCCCCGAAGGCCTCGACGCAGGCCCGGTAGAAGGCGGGCTGGTGGGTGAAGGCCGAGCCCAGCGAGACCAACAGCACCTTCTCGGCGTCCGCCGGGCGCTCCCACCGCCCCTGGTGGGCGCGGTCGCCGAAGCAGGGTCCGACGAAGCTGAAGCGCCGTTCGTCGACCCGGTCCGCGTGGGGCTGGAGCGCGCGCGGGACGAGCGCGATGCACCGCTCGGGGCGGTTCTTGAAGGCCTCCACGTCGCGCTCCACCGCGCCGGCCTCGGCCAGCCAGTCGGCGAACCGGCGGTAGTGCTCGGGGCCGCCGGGGCCGTTGCGGATCGCCTCGAAGACCTCGGCCATGTCCTCCTCGATGTCGTCCCAGCCGACGAAGCTGGAGGACAGCTGCACCACCGGCACGCCCAGCCGCTCGCCGAGCGCCCGTCCGGCGAAGCCCGCGATGTCGTAGAGCACCAGGTCGGGGCGGTCGCCCTTGAAGGCCTCCAGCAGGGCGGACCACATCGACAGCGTGTCGTCCAGGAACACGTCCTGGATCGCCACCGGGTCCTCCGGCCAGTCGACGGGGTCGTCGGCGAGCGGCAGCCTGGTCGAGTACGGGACGAAGGCCGCGCCGGTGGACTCGACGATCTCGCGGAAGGACGGGTCGTTGATGTAGCTGACCCGGTGGCCCCGGGCGACCAGCTCGGTGATCACGGCGAGGCTGGGGTTGACGTGCCCATGGGCCGGAACGGAGACCATCAGGATGTGTGCGGGGCGGTTCACGGGCACCTCCGGGGGTGGCGATGAAGACGAGACGTATCGTCTCGTGGAGTCTTGAAGAGACAATACGTCTCGTCTCGTCGTTGCGCATAGAATTTTTCCCATGGCTTCCAGAACCGCCCCCGACCCCGCCCGCCGCAGCGAGCGCGCACGCGCCGCCGTCCTCGCCGCCGCCACCGAACTCGTCGCCGAAGTCGGCTACAGCAAGCTGACCATCGAGGCGATCGCCGCCCGGGCCGGCGTCGGCAAGCAGACCATCTACCGGTGGTGGCCCTCGAAGGGCGCCGTCGTCTTCGACGCCTTCCTCGCCGTCAACGCGCACGAGGGCGGCCTCGCGCTCCCCGACACCGGCGACCTCGCCGCCGACCTGCGGGCCGTCCTGCGCCCCACCAGCGACGAGCTCACCGACCCGGGCGCCGACCGCACCTACCGCGCCATCATCGCCGAGATCCTCAACGACCCGGCGCTGCACACCGAGTACCGCACCCGCCTGCTGGACCCGCTGCTGGAGATCACCCGCGACCGCCTCCGCACCGCCCGCGAGGCCGGCCAGCTCGCCCCCGACGCCGACCTCGACCTGGCCGTCGAACTGCTCTACGGCCCGCTCCACTACCGCTGGCAGTACCGACTCGGCCCGCTCACCCACGAACACGCCGACCGCCTGGTCGACGCCGCCCTACGGGCCCTCAACCCGCCTGTCGCTAACGTCCGTTCCGACGTCTGACCGCATACACCAGCAGCACGACGACCAGCAGGACCACCAGCGCCGCGACCGCGAACCAGCCGAACACCGCGTCCAGCGCCCGCCCGACCACGCTGCGGCGGACCTTCCGGGTGCGCCGCGTCGCGGCATGGTCCGTGATCCGGTGCGCCCGCAGGCCCACCCCCAGCTGCGGCGCCCGCTCAGGGGCCGTCCGTACGGGTGTGGCCCGGATCGGCGTCGGACCCGTCTGGCCCGCCGGGGCCGCCGGAGCCGCCGGAGCCGCCGGTAGGACCACCGACGCCGCCGACGCCGGGGCGGCCGTCGCCACCCCGCCGCCGAGCACCAGCACCCCGGCCACCGCCGCGCCCACCAGCCGTCCGCCCACCGCCAACCCCCACTCCCCGGTCCATCCCCGCCACCATCCCACCGCGCCACCCACCCGCGGCAGCCCTCGCCCCCAACCGCGACCCACCCGCGACACCCCGGTCACCGAACCGGCACAAAGCGCCGCCACCCCGCCGCCGGACGGGGCACCGGCAGGCAACGCCCGGCCGTCAAGGGGCAGCCGGCGCAACGCGGATCACGCCCTACGGAGCGGGCGGGTTGCCGATCAATTCAGCGGCATCGTCGGCGAAGAGCTCCACCAGGCCCCCCACCACCACGATCCCCCGCTCCCTCACATCGCCGGCGGCGAAGCCGCCCCCGCCAACGCCACCGCCACCACCGCCCGCATCGCGCAGGCGACCTGCCCCAACGGCAGCGTCGCGTCGTCGGCGAACAGCTCCACCAGCCAGCCCCCCGCCGCGTTCTGCCCACCGGCCGCGACCATCCCCCGGTAACCGGAGACGACCAGCATGGCCTCCTCCGCCGGGTCGTTCCCCGCCGCGCCCGCGCGGAGCGCGAAGGCGCCGCCCCGGACGGCGCGGCGGGTCATCGGGTAGTGGCGGAGGTCGAAGACGGCGTCCGGGGCCTCGATCTGGGCGCGCTGGGTCTCGGCGCGGGTGCTGCTGGGCCCGCTGGTCATCCGGTAGACGGCGTGCTGGGAGGTGCGCATCAGCTGGGAGCCGGGCGAGACGTAGGAGACCCACCAGCCGACCGCGTCGAGCAGCCGGGCGGAGGTCTCGGCGACCACGACCAGCTTGGCGAGAGTGTCGGCCGGGTGGACGGCGCGGGCGGCCGCGGCCTGGTCGAGGGCGGCGAGGACGGCGGTGAGCAGCTGCCCGGGGTCGGCGCTGTGGGCGGCGCCGCGGAAGCGCCGCCGGTCCGCCGCACCGGCCCGCCCACCGGGGCCGCGGCGGCCGTCGGCGCGGTGGTGCGGGTCGGCGGCGTCGGCGAGCAGCACGGTGGGGTCGGGCGAGAAACCGGGGCCGTGGCTGCGCCCGGCGACGACGGGGTGGGCGGCGCGGGCGGCCTTGGCCCGGTACTGGGCGGCGTCGGCGAGCCGGAAGAGCCGGTCGGGGGTGGTGACCGGCCCGATGGAGTCCCCGGTGGAGGCGACGCCGCAGGCAACCCCCTCCCCCTCGGACAGCGCCAGCGCCCGCGCGCACAGCTCCTCGGCGACGGTGACCACCTCGTCGGCCTTCTGCCCCTCCGCCAGCAGGCAGAACTCGTCCCCGCCGAGCCGGGCGGCGAGGCTGCCGGGCAGCTTGGCGGCGGCCAGCGACAGCTGGTGGGCGAAGCGTTCCAGCAGCCGGTCGCCCATCTCGTGGCCGAGCTGGTCGTTGACCCGCTTCAGCCCGTTGACGTCGCAGACCACCAGCGAGACCACGGTGTTGTCCCGGTTGTGCGCCTCCAGCGCGCTCTCCAGCCGGGCGTCGACGGCGCGCCGGTTGGCCAGGCCGGTGAGCGGGTCGGAGAAGGCGAGCTTGCGCAGGTCGGCGAGGCGCTCGGTCTGGGCGAGTCCGGCCGAGACCTGGGCGGCGAGCAGGGTCGCGTAGTCGGCGTCGGCCTGGGTGAACTCGGGCGTTCCGATCGACCGGGCGAGGTAGAGCTCGCCCCAGGCCTGCCCGTGCAGCACGATCGGCGCGACCACGCAGCAGGCCCGTCCGCGCCGGCGCAGCGCCGCGGCGCGTTCCCGGCAGTACGCGCCGGCGGTCGGATGCGTGTGTCCGGCGTGCGGTTCGACGTTCTCGGCGGTCTGCAGCCAGGCGCGGGGCAGGCGCCCGGTGGTCCAGCGCTCCTCCAGGTAGGTCACGATCTCCGGGAAGTCCGCGACCGGGTACGACTCGTCCTCCGGCAGCTCCTCCTCGCCGGGGGCGAGCGCTCCGTGGTTGACCAGGACCCGCAGCCGGCCGGACTCGCGGTCCCACACCGAGACGGCGGCCATGGTGGCGCCGAGCGCCTCGGTGGCCCGGGCGGCGGCGGCCCGGACGGCCTCCAGCGGGGTGAGCGCGCCGGCCATGTCCTGGGCGAGTTCGACCACCGACTGCAGCCGCAGGTCGGGCAGCGGGTCGGGGCGGCGCGGGCCATCGCAGTCGCAGCCGCGGTCCGTCATGATCGCCTCACTGCTCACCGGCTCGCCTCGCTCCCTGTGCTCGGTCCTGCCAGACCCCCGAAGCCGATCGCACCCGTCCGGCCGCTTGCACCAAGACTATGGCGATTTCGTTCGGTTATGCCCCGTTTGCCCGGAGGGACCCGCAGCGGACCGTACGGCTTTCAACCGTTCGGCCACTCGGAGGCCCTCCCCGGACTCGGGTACCCCTCGGAGCACCCCCGAAGCCCCTCCCCGACCCGGCCGCCGGAGGAGCCCAGGAAGAGCCTCCAGGAGGAGCCCCCAGGAGAAGGCACCAGGAGGAGGCACCCGCCCGCTACTCCGGCTTCAGCCGCCGCGACAGCAGCCACGGCTCGACCAGCCCCAGCCCCCGCACCGGCCGCCGCCACATCGGCTGCAGGTGGAACCGGGCCCCCGCGTCCGGCCCCGGCACCGGCAGCCCGGAGGCGGGCATCCCGGCGGCCACCGACAGCGCCTCCGCCAGACCCGGCCCCTCCGAGTCGGCCGGGGCGACGCTGCCGTTCTGCTCCAGCGCGGCGGCGAACTGCCCATCGATCAGCACCGCGTCCTTGGGCGCGATCGAGGTGAGCCGGCTGGCCAGGTTCACCGTGGTGCCGAAGACGTCGCCCATCCGCTGGGTGACCGTCCCGAAGGCCATGCCGACCCGCAGCGCCGGGATGGTCTCGTCCTCGGCCAGCGCCTCGATCAGGCTCAGCGCGATCTCGGCGGCGGTCGCCGGGTCCTCCGAGACGTAGAGGATCTCGTCGCCGAGCGTCTTGATCACCCGGCCGCCCTGCCCGGCGATCAGGTCGGAGCAGGTGTTCTCGAAGGTCTCGACCAGCTCGCCGAGTTCCTCCTCCTCCAGCCGCCGCGACAGCCGGGTGAAGCCGACCAGGTCCGCGAAGCCGACCGCGAGCCGGCCGCTGGTGATCTCGTTGTCCTCGGCGGCCTGCACCACCCGGCCGGTGACGGCGGCCAGCTGGCGCCGCCAGACGTACACCAGGAACTGCTCCAGCTCCGGCAGCAGCAGCTCGACCAGCGGGTACGCGACGTCGGCGCGGGTCAGCCCCGGCTCGGCGGACTGGGTGAGGTTCTCCAGGAAGGTGTCCATCTGCCAGCCGGCCAGCCGGGCCGTGGTCTGGCCGGTGGAACGGGCCACCTGGATCGCCATCGACTCGCTGAGCAGACCGGACTCGACCAGGCCGGCGAGGCGCCGCAGCGCGATCACGTCGCCGTCGGTGAGCGCCCGGGACTGGCCGATGTCGGGGAAGCCCATCGCCCGCCAGAAGCGGGTGGCCAGCTCCATCGGGACGTCGGCGGCGCGCGCGGCCTGGTACGGGGTGTAGCGGCGTGGCGCGTCCAGGATCAGGCGTTCCAGTTCGAGCGCGACCGTGGGGTCGTGGCTGCCCGCCGTCCCGCCGCTGCCGTCCCCTGCCACCGGTCCGTCCCCGTGCGGTTGCCGCACTTGCCTCGTTTCCTACCTGTCCGGGCGCGCCGCCCGCCACCCGGGCGGGCAGTGGCGCGCCTCACACCGCTGCCAGGTGGAATGTTCGCACGGAATCCCGTGATCCGGGGCATCCGCCCGAGTCAAGGGGAGGTGAAGACTGCCGTTCAGGGGGCTTCGGGGCGGACGTGCACCACGTCCCCCGCGCCGACCGCCCGGCGCGCGCCGTCGGCGGTACGGACCACCAGGCGGCCGTCCCCGTCGATCGCCACCGCCTCGCCGACCAGCTCGCGATCGCCCGGCAGGTGCACCTTCACCCGTCGGCCCAGGGTGGTGCAGCGGTCCACGTACGCGCGCATCAGGTCGCTCGCGTGCGGGTCCCCGGCCGCGGCCGTCCACTCGCCGTACAGCTCGGCGAACTCGCGCAGCAGGGCGCGCAGCAGGACGGAGCGGTCGGTGGTCTCGGCGCCCGCCAGCGCGAGCGAGGCGGCGGTGGGAACGGGCAGCTCCTCCGCGCGCAGCGAGACGTTCAGCCCCATCCCGGCCACCACCGCGCCGCCGCTGAGCTCGGTGAGGATGCCGCCGAGCTTGCGCTCCGCGCCGTCGATCTCCACCTGCAGGTCATTGGGCCACTTCAGCCCGACCTCGACCCCGGCCACCCGGCCGAGCGTGCTGGCGGCGGCCACCCCGACCAGGATCGGCAGCCAGCCGTACCGCTCGACCGGCACCTCCTCGGGGCGCAGCAGGAAGGACAGGAACAGCCCGGAGCGGGCCGGGGCGCTCCACTGCCGGTCCAGCCGCCCGCGCGCGG
This sequence comes from Kitasatospora sp. NPDC058190, assembly GCF_042883685.1. Taxonomy (NCBI): domain Bacteria; kingdom Bacillati; phylum Actinomycetota; class Actinomycetes; order Kitasatosporales; family Streptomycetaceae; genus Kitasatospora; species Kitasatospora sp. NPDC058190. The sequence continues at coordinate 108,679 of NZ_JBHVVI010000011.1, read as the reverse complement.
CGCTCTGCGCCTCGGCGACCAGCACCGCGCCCTGCGGGGCACCGGCCCGGGCCCGCTCGGCGAGGTCGGTGTTGGTGGAGCCGGTCTCGGCGACGACGTCCAGCGAGGTCCAGAGCCCGCCCGGGACGACCAGGTCCCGGCGCAGCGCCTCCTCGTCCAGCGGCGGCCGGTCCAGGTCGGTCCAGGGGGACGGTCCGGTACGGCCGAAGCCGCGCAGTCCGCTGCGGCGGGGGGTGTCGGGTGCGGTCATGGGCAGCACACTAGAGGCGCAGTCCGCCATATCGTCCCGCATAACGCTCGTTAACACACTGTGTCGATGACCATAAGGCCAGGACATGACGCGTAGCCCTGCGCGCTGGCTACGCTACTCAACGGTAGTTCGCAGCGCCGCCCTGCCCTCGTGCGCGAGCCCCCGACTCCGGCCCGCGCGCAATCGAACAGGCCGCGGCCCATGATCAGGGAGAGCCACCGGATGACCGAGGCGCCGTACGACCCCCACACCACCGCCGGCAAGCTCGCCGACCTGCGGCGCAGGCTCGACGAGGCGGTGCACTCCGGCTCGGCCAAGGCCGTGGAGAAGCAGCACGCCAAGGGCAAGCTGACCGCCCGCGAGCGGGTCGTGGAGCTGCTGGACGAGGACTCCTTCGTCGAGTTCGACGAGTTCGCCCGGCACCGCTCGACCAACTTCGGCCAGGAGAAGAACCGCCCGTACGGCGACGGCGTGGTGACCGGCTACGGCACCGTCGACGGCCGCCAGGTCGCGGTCTTCGCCCAGGACTTCACCGTCTTCGGCGGTTCGCTCGGCGAGGTCTTCGGAGAGAAGATCGTCAAGGTGATGGACTTCGCGCTGAAGACCGGCTGCCCGGTCATCGGCATCAACGACTCCGGCGGCGCCCGGATCCAGGAGGGCGTGGTATCGCTCGGCCTGTACGGCGAGATCTTCCGCCGCAACGTGCACGCCTCGGGCGTCATCCCGCAGATCTCGCTGATCATGGGCCCCTGCGCCGGCGGCGCGGTCTACTCCCCCGCGATCACCGACTTCGTGGTGATGGCCGACCAGACCTCGCACATGTTCATCACCGGCCCGGACGTGATCAAGACCGTGACCGGCGAGGACGTCGGCATGGAGGAGCTGGGCGGCGCCCGCACCCACAACACCAAGTCCGGCAACGCCCACTACCTGGCCACGGACGAGAAGGAAGCGGTCGAGTACGTCAAGAGCCTGCTCTCGTACCTGCCCTCGAACAACCTGAGCGACCCGCCGTCCTACCCCGAGCAGGCCGATCTCTCGATCACCGACGAGGACCTCGAACTCGACACGATCGTGCCGGACTCGGCGAACCAGCCGTACGACATGCGCAAGGTGATCGAGCACATCGTCGACGACGGCGAGTTCCTGGAGACCCAGCCGCTGTACGCGGGCAACATCATCACCGGCTTCGGCCGGGTCGAGGGCCACGCGGTCGGCATCGTCGGCAACCAGCCGATGGACCTGGCCGGCTGCCTGGACATCAACGCCAGCGAGAAGGCCGCGCGCTTCATCCGCACCTGCGACTCCTTCAACATCCCGGTGCTGACCTTCGTCGACGTGCCCGGCTTCCTGCCCGGCACCGAGCAGGAGTGGGACGGCATCATCCGCCGCGGCGCCAAGCTGATCTACGCCTACGCCGAGGCCACCGTCCCGCTGATCACCGTGATCACCCGCAAGGCCTTCGGCGGCGCGTACGACGTCATGGGCTCCAAGCACCTGGGCGCCGACCTCAACCTGGCCTGGCCGACCGCCCAGATCGCGGTGATGGGCGCGCAGGGCGCGGTCAACATCCTGCACCGCCGGGAGATCGCCGAGGCCGAGGCGGTCGGCACCGTCGAGGAGAAGCGGGCCGAGCTGATCGCCTCGTACGAGGACACCCTGCTGAACCCGTACCTGGCCGCCGAGCGCGGGTACGTCGACGCGGTGATCGCCCCGAGCGAGACCCGCCGGCACATCGTCCGGGGTCTGCGGGCCCTGCGCGGCAAGCGCGAGGTGCTGCCGCCCAAGAAGCACGGCAACATCCCTCTGTAGGCCCCATCCCTGTCGGGAGAGAACACGCCATGTCCCCGATCCACGTGCTGCACGGGCAGCCGACCCCCGAGGAGCTCGCCACCGTCCTGGCGGTGGTCCAGGCCCGGGCCGCCGCCGCGCAGGCCGCCGCCGAGGCGGCGCGCCAGGCCGGCGTCGGCCCGGCCTCCCCCTGGAACGACCGCTCCCGCCTGCTCCGCCCCGCCGTCCACCCGGGCGTCAACGCCTGGCGGACGTCGGGCTGGGCGCACTGAGCTGACTCGCGCATCAGCAGAGCAGGAAGTCGGAAAGCCCGACTTCCTGCTCTGCTGTTCGCCCGCTCGCCTCCGGGGCGCTCTGACCCGGTGCCGACGGTCGGCGCTCCCTCGTCGCTCCCTCGCTTCTCCCTTTCGGCACCGGCGCGCCCCTTCGGCTCGGGGCGGGAATCCCGGCGCGCCCTTCGGCTCGGGGCGGGGACTCGCCCGTTCCCCCTCGTTGCCCGAAACCTGAGTACGGATACTCAGGCGCCCGGCCCCCGCGCGGCGCACTCTGGACGGGTGCTCTGGTCAGACCCCCGCGATGAGCCCTCGCCCGAGGCCCGCCGCATGCAGGAACGGATGCAGCGGGCCGGCAAGGTGCTCGCCGCCCTGGTGCTGGTGGGCGCCGTCCTGATCATGATCGCCCGGTCGTTCACCTGAACCGTTCACCCGAACGGCGGACACCGGCACCCCCTACCCTGGTGGGCATGACCGACCAGCGCCCCCTCGTCCTCGCCTCCGCCTCCCCCGCCCGCCTCGGGCTGCTGCGCCAGGCGGGGCTCGACCCCCGCGTGGTGGTCAGCGGCGTCGACGAGGACGCGATCAGCGCCGCCTCCCCCGCCGAGCTCGCCCTCGTCCTGGCCGAGGCCAAGGCGAAGGCCGTCGCCGCCGAACTGACCGCCGGCGAGCTGGTGATCGGCTGCGACTCCGTCCTGGAGCTGGACGGCGAGGCCCTCGGCAAGCCCGCCGACGCCGCCGAGGCGCTGGCCCGCTGGCAGTCGATGCGCGGCCGCGCCGGCGTGCTGCGCACCGGCCACTGCGTGATCGACACCGTCACCGGTCGGCAGTCCTCGGCGACCGCCTCCACCACCGTCCGCTTCGGCACCCCGGACGACGAGGAGATCGCCGCCTACGTGGCCTCCGGCGAACCGCTGCACGTGGCCGGGGCGTTCACCCTGGACGGCCGCTCGGCGCCGTTCATCGACGGCATCGACGGCGACCCGGGCAACGTCATCGGCCTGTCCCTGCCGCTGCTGCGCCGGCTGCTCGCCGACCTGGACGTCCGGCTGGTCGATCTCTGGGCCTGACCGCCGGGGCCGATCCGTGGACCGAGCGACCTGCCGCACCCGGCAGGTGCACCCCTAAGCTGAGCGGCGTTCGAACGGGGAGGGAACGCGGCGATGACCGACAGCGTGCTCAACGTGGTGCTCGGCCTGGTGGCCAGCGCCATCAGCGCCGCCCTGGGCTGGCTGGCCCAGGCCCTGCGGCGGCGCCGCAGGATCGAACGGGTGCGGGGCTTCCTCGGGCTGCCGTCCGGCAGCGAGTGCCTGATCGTGGTGCCCCGCAGCGTCGGGACGGGCTCGCACGCGCACACCGTGACCCGTCGGGACGCCTACGCGCTGATGTGGCTGGCCGGGCTGGTCGAGGAGTGCGGTGCCCGGCCCGAACTGGTCGCCCACGACGCCGCGCACCGCGGCCTGGGCACCAAGACCGAGCTGTGCCTGGGCGGTCCGGTCAGCAACGACCGGATGGCCGCCCACCTGGCCTGGGGCCTGCCGGGGGTGCTGGTCACCTCCGGTCCCGGTCCGGGCAGCAACGTGCTCGTGGTGGGCGACCGCGACTTCCGCGCCGACCAGGACCAGGCGCACACCCTGCTGGCCCGGATCGCCACCCCGGACGACGGTCGGCCGGTGTTCCTGATCTCCGGCCAGACCGGCACCGCCAACCAGGCCGGGGTGCGCTACCTGGTGTCCCACCACCGCGAACTCGCCCGCACGTACGGCCGGAACGGAACGTTCGCGCTCGTCCTGCGGGTGGTCAACCCGGAGGCGTACGGGCCGGACATGGTGGAGCTCGTCGCCGACGTGACGGCCGAGGCGCTGCGGCGCCCCGCCGCCGCCTCGACCACGGCTTAAGCGGGCTGCGGGAAGGTGTGTCCCATGACACCGTCCCGCCACGCCGCCCGCCGGTCACCCACCGTCGACCGCCTCGGTCCCACCGCACCGGCCTCGACCTGCGAGGTCGCCACAAGGGCGGTGTCCGGGGCCCGAATTCCCATCACCGAGCGTGTGGGATAGTTCACAACCTGGGGCTACTCGCCGGTACTGCCCAGGAATCCATAAACTCAACGAGGTTCAAGAAGGGAGCCACAGTGCGCAAGGTGCTCATCGCCAACCGCGGGGAAATCGCCGTCCGCGTCGCCCGGGCCTGCTCGGACGCCGGTATCGCCAGCGTCGCCGTCTACGCCGAGCCGGACCGGGATGCGCTGCACGTCCGCGCGGCCGACGAGGCTTACGCGCTGGGCGGTGACACCCCCGGCACCAGTTACCTCGACATCGCCAAGGTCCTCAAGGCCGCCGAGGACGCCGGCGCCGACGCCGTCCACCCCGGCTACGGGTTCCTGTCGGAGAACGCCGACTTCGCCCAGGCCGTCATCGACGCGGGTCTGACCTGGATCGGCCCGCCGCCGCAGGCCATCCGCGACCTCGGTGACAAGGTCACCGCCCGTCACGTCGCCCAGCGCGCCGGCGCCCCGCTGGTGGCCGGCACCCCGGACCCGGTCTCGGGTGCGGACGAGGTCGTCGCGTTCGCTCAGGAGCACGGCCTGCCGGTCGCCATCAAGGCGGCGTTCGGCGGCGGCGGCCGCGGCCTCAAGGTCGCCCGCACGCTGGAGGAGATCCCGGAGCTGTACGAGTCCGCGGTGCGCGAGGCGGTCGCCGCCTTCGGTCGCGGCGAGTGCTTCGTCGAGCGCTACCTGGACAACCCGCGGCACGTGGAGACCCAGTGCCTCGCGGACAAGCACGGCAACGTGGTGGTCGTCTCCACCCGTGACTGCTCGCTGCAGCGCCGGCACCAGAAGCTGGTCGAGGAGGCGCCCGCGCCGTTCCTGACCCCGGAGCAGAACGCCGAGCTGTACCGCGCGTCGAAGGCCATCCTGAAGGAGGCCGGCTACGAGGGCGCCGGGACCTGCGAGTTCCTGGTGGCGATGGACGGGACGATCTCCTTCCTGGAGGTCAACACCCGTCTGCAGGTGGAGCACCCGGTCACCGAGGAGGTCACCGGGATCGACCTGGTCCGCGAGATGTTCCGGATCGCCGACGGCGAGGAACTCGGCTACGGCGACCCGGAGGTGCGCGGCCACTCCTTCGAGTTCCGCATCAACGGCGAGGACCCGGGCCGCAACTTCCTGCCCGCGCCCGGCACCGTGACGCTGTTCGCCCCGCCGTCCGGCCCGGGCGTGCGCCTGGACTCCGGTGTGGAGACCGGCTCGGTCATCGGCCCGGCCTGGGACTCGCTGCTGGCCAAGCTGATCGTCTCCGGCCGTGACCGCAAGCAGGCCCTGGAGCGGGCCAAGCGCGCGCTGAACGAGTTCAAGGTGGAGGGCATGGCCACCGCCATCCCGTTCCACCAGGCGGTCGTCACCGACCCGGCGTTCGCGCCCGAGGTGCACGGCAGCGACGAGCCGTTCACGGTCTACACCCGCTGGATCGAGACCGAGTTCAACAACACCATCCCGGCGTTCGCGGGCTCGGCCGGCGAGGCCGAGGAGGCCGAGACCCGGGAGACCGTGGTCGTCGAGGTCGGTGGCAAGCGGATCGAGGTCTCGCTGCCGTCCTCGCTGGGCGTCTCGACGGCGCCGGCGGCCGGTGCGGCGGGTGCCGCCAAGGCCAAGCGCCGGGTGGGCGCCAAGAAGGCCGGCTCGGCCGTCAGCGGTGACACCCTGGCCTCGCCGATGCAGGGCACCATCGTCAAGGTCGCCGTCGAGGAGGGCCAGGTCGTCGCCGAGGGCGAGCTGATCGTGGTCCTGGAGGCGATGAAGATGGAGCAGCCGCTGAACGCCCACAAGTCGGGCACCATCGTCGGCCTCAAGGCCGAGGTGGGCGCGAGCGTCAGCAGCGGCGCCGCGCTCTGCGAGATCAAGGACTGACCGAGGCGGTAGCGGTTCGGGCCCCGGCGGAATCGGGGGCCGAACCGCGGCCGTCAATCCTTCGACCGGTCCGTACTCCCTTCGGGGGGTGCGGACCGGTCGTGTTTCCCGGTCGTACGGGAGACGGCCTCAGCGCCCCCGCGGCAGGCCCAGCTCGGCCAGCCGGACCGGCATCCCGCCCGGGCCGACCGGCCCGCCGTGCGCCCCGGGACGGCGCTGGCCGGGCAGCGGGGCGCCGCCGGGGCCCTGGGCGGGGCGGCGGCCCATCGGGCCGGGCTGGGTCTGGTGGACCGGGCCGCTGCCCGTGCCGTGCACCGGGGCGTCGCCGGGGACCGCGCCGATCGGCGCCAGGTCGATCTGCACCCCGCAGTCGGCCAGCGCGTCCAGCTCGCGGGCGGTGGCGTCGTCGGCGGTGGCCTGCTCGTCGGTGACCAGCCGGGTGATGGTCTCGGTGGCCACGGTCTGGAACATGCCGGCCGCGCCGAGCTTGGTGTGGTCGGCGAGGACGATGACCTCGGCGGCCGCCAGCACCATTGCCCGGTCCACGCTCGCGGACAGCATGTTCGCGGTCGACAGCCCGCGCTCGGCGGTCAGCCCGCTGCCGGAGATGAAGGCCTTGGTGACCCGCAGCCCCTGCAGCGACTGCTCGGCGCCGCTGCCCACCAGCGCGTAGTTGGAGCCGCGCAGGGTGCCACCGGTCATCACCACCTCGACCCGGTTGGCGTGCGCCAGCGCCTGGGCGACCAGCAGCGAGTTGGTGACCACCGTCAGGCCGGGCACCCTGGCCAGCCGGCGGGCCAGCTCCTGGGTGGTGGTGCCGGCGCCGACCACCACCGCGTCGCCCTCCTCCACCAGCCCGGCGGCGAGGTCCGCGATGGCGCTCTTCTCCGCCGCGGACAGGTGGGTCTTCTGCGGGTAGCCGGGTTCGCGGCTGAAGCCGCCGGGGAGCACCGCGCCGCCGTGCCGGCGGTCGAGGAGCCCTTCTGCCTCCAGCGCCCGCACGTCGCGGCGCACGGTCACTTCGGAGGTCTGGACGACGCGGGCCAACTCCCGGAGCGAGACGGCTCCGTTGGCGCGCACCATTTCGAGGATCAACTGGCGACGTTCTGCTGCAAACACAGAACCGACGGTAACCCGCGTGACCGTCTGCTTTCAGGCGTTTGCAGCTAGTAGCGGGAATTGCTCGCGCACGAGCGGCGCGTGACCGTACAATACGCGCCGTCAATAGCCCGGGACTGCGCCCGCCGTCCGGGTGACGATCACCCATGCGCGAAGGGCGGCCGCCGATCGGCGGCCGCCCTCAACTTCAGGCCTCGGGCTCAGGATTCGCCGTCGGCCCGCTTGCGGATGTGCAGCTGCCGCGCGGCCTCGGCGGTCGAGCCGGACACCGACGGGTAGACGGTGAAGGCGCTGGCCACCTGTTCGACGGTCAGATTGGCGTCCACCGCGAGCGAGATCGAGTGGATCAGCTCGCTGGCCCGCGGGGCGACGACCACGCCGCCGACCACGATGCCGGTGCCCGGGCGGCAGAACAGCTTCACGAAGCCGTCCCGGATGCCCTGCATCTTCGCCCGCGGGTTGCCGCGCAGCGGGAGCTTGACCACGACGGCGTCCATCTTGCCGCACTCCACGTCGGCGGCGGTGTAGCCGACGGTGGCGATCTCCGGGTCGGTGAAGACGTTGGAGGCCACGGTCTTGAGGTTCAACGGCTGCACCGCGTCGCCGAGCGCGTGGTACATCGCGATCCGGCCCTGCATGGCCGCCACCGAGGCGAGCATGAAGACGCCGGTGCAGTCGCCCGCCGCGTACACGCCCGGGGCGCTGGTGCGGGAGACCCGGTCGACCTGGATCTGGCCCCAGTCGTTGAGCTTGACCCCGGCCTCCTCCAGGCCCATGCCGGCCGTGTTGGGGATCGAGCCGACCGCCATCAGGCAGTGGGTGCCCTCGATCACCTTGCCGCTGGAGAGGGTCACCTCGACCCGGTCGCCGATGCGCTTGGCGCTCTCGGCGCGCGAGCGGCTCATCACGTTCATGCCGCGGCGCCGGAAGACGTCCTCCAGCACCTCGGCGGCGTCCGGGTCCTCGCCCGGCAGGACCCGGTCGCGGCTGGACACCAGCGTGACCTTGGAGCCGATCGCCTGGTAGGCGCCGGCGAACTCGGCGCCGGTCACACCGGAGCCGACCACGATCAGCTCGCGGGGCAGCTCCTCCAGGTCGTACACCTGGGTCCAGGTGAGGATCCGCTCGCCGTCCGGCTGGGCGTCCGGCAGCTCGCGCGGGTGGGCACCGGTGGCGATCAGCACGGCGTCGGCGCGCAGCGACTGCACACTGCCGTCGGGCCCGTCCACCAGCACCTCGCGGGAGCCGTCCACGGCCTGCCCGCCGGCGCCGAGCCGGCCCCGGCCGCGCAGCACGGTGACCCCGGCGCGGGTGACGGACTGGGTGATGTCGTGGGACTGCGCGATCGCCAGGCGCTTCACACGGCGGTTGACCTTGCCCAGGTCCACGCCGATGACCTTGCTCTCCTGCGCCTCGCCGTCGCCGTCCCGGGCGACCGTGATGCCCAGCTCCTCGTACGAGCTGTCGAAGGTGGTCATCACCTCCGCGGTCGCGATCAGGGTCTTCGACGGCACGCAGTCCGTGAGCACCGCCGATCCGCCCAGACCGTCGCGGTCGACGACGGTCACCTCCGCGCCGAGCTGAGCGGCCACCAGCGCCGCCTCGTAGCCGCCGGGTCCGCCACCGATGATCACGATCCGAGTCACGCTCACCATTGTCCCGCACGCCGAGAGCGCCGCCACAACGGGGTCCGGGCTCCGTACGGACGCACAACCGCCCGCCGCGTGCGCCGACCGGGCTACGCTGGCCCCCATGCCCCTTTACGCCGCGTATGCCACCAACCTCGATGCCCGGCAGATGACCCGCCGAGCCCCGCACTCCCCGCTGCGCGGCACGGGGTGGCTGGACGGCTGGCGGCTCACCTTCGGCGGCGAGCAGCTCGGCTGGGAGGGCTCGCTGGCCACCGTCGTCGAGGACGGGAAGCACCAGGTCTTCGTCTCGCTCTACGACATCGCGCCGATGGACGAGGAGGGCCTGGACCGCTGGGAGGGCGTCCAGCTCGGCATCTACCGCAAGACCAAGCTGCGCGCGCAGACCCTGGACGGCGACATCCAGGTCTGGACGTACGTGCTCAACGACTACGAGGGCGGCCTGCCCGCGGCCCGCTACCTCGGCCTGATCGCCGACGCCGCGGAGAGCGCCGGCGCCCCGCACGACTACGTGATGGACCTGCGCCGCCGGCCCTGCTGAACGCGCGCCTCCTTCTTTCTGTACGTATCAACGACCCGGTCACCCGAAAGGCGCCGCCGAGCTGTGTTTTCGGGTCAACCGGGTAACGATCCGGCACGCCGCGTCGGAATTTCTACGCGCGTAGCCGAAAGCCGTCTATCCTCGGACCCGTGAACGCTTCTCCTCAGTCGGTCGTCTCCGCCGACCCCTACGCCGCCGCCCAGGCCGCCGCCGAGCGCCTGCGCGAGCTGACCGGTGCCGAGCGGCACGACGTCGCCCTGGTGATGGGCTCCGGCTGGGTGCCAGCCGCCGACGCCCTGGGCGAGACCGTGGCCGAGTTCCCGGTCACCGAACTCCCGGGCTTCCCCGCCCCCGCCGTGGCCGGCCACGCCGGCAAGATCCGCTCGGTGAAGATCGGCGACAAGCGCGCCCTGATCTTCCTCGGCCGCAACCACTACTACGAGGGCCACGGCGTGGCCACCGTCGTCCACGGCGTGCGCACCGCCGCCGCGGCCGGCTGCGGCATCATCGTGCTGACCAACGGCTGCGGCGGCCTGCGCCAGGGCTGGACCCCCGGCCAGCCGGTCCTGATCAGCGACCACATCAACCTGACCGCGGACTCCCCGATCGTCGGCGCCAACTTCGTCGACCTCACCGACCTGTACTCCAAGCGCCTGCGCGCGCTGTGCCACGAGGTCGACCCGAGCCTGGACGAGGCCGTCTACGTCCAGTTCCGCGGCCCGCACTACGAGACCCCGGCCGAGGTCAACATGGCCCGGGTGATCGGCGGCGAGCTGGTCGGCATGTCCACCACCCTGGAGGCCATCGCCGCCCGCGAGGCCGGCGCCGAGGTGCTCGGCATCTCCCTGGTCACCAACCTGGCCGCCGGCATGACCGGCGAGCCGCTCAACCACGAAGAGGTGCTGGAGGCCGGCAAGGCCTCCGCCGAGCGCATGGGCGAGCTGCTGGCGAAGGTCCTGGAGCGGATCTGACGCCTCCCGGGCGCAGAATCATGAACGACGGGGCCCACGGGCGGCGTGATCCGCTGATCACGCCTTCCCGCGGGCCCCGTCCGCATGTGCACACCTCATCCCTTCTTGTTGCGCGGAACCCTCCGGCCGACACACCGACGCACTTCCCGATGGAGCAGCCGACATGACGCAGGCACCCACCACCGACCTCCTCGCCCGGGCCCGCACCTGGCTGGCCGAGGACCCCGACCCGCAGACCCGCGAGGAGCTGACCGCCCTGCTGGCCCGGGCCGAGGGCCCGGAGGCCGAGGAGGACTGCACGCTCGCCTGGGCCGAGATCGCCGAGCGCTTCGCCGACCGCCTCCAGTTCGGCACCGCCGGCCTGCGCGGCGAACTGGGCGCCGGCCCCATGCGGATGAACCGCGCCGTGGTGATCCGGGCCGCCGCCGGCCTGGTCGCGTACGTCAAGAAGGAGAACCTGGGCGACCTGGTCGTCATCGGCTACGACGCCCGGCACAAGTCCTACGACTTCGCCCGCGACACCGCCGCCGTGGTGGTCGGGGCCGGCCTGCGGGCCGCGCTGCTTCCGCGCCCGCTGCCGACCCCGGTGCTCGCCTTCGCCATCCGCCACCTGGGCGCGGCCGCCGGTGTGACCGTCACCGCCAGCCACAACCCGCCGCAGGACAACGGCTACAAGGTCTACCTGGGCGACGGCTCGCAGATCGTCCCGCCGGCCGACGCCGGCATCGCCGCCGAGATCGACGCGATCGGCTCGCTGAACGACGTCCCGCGCGCCGAGGAGGGCTGGGAGGTGCTCGGCGAGGAGGTCATCGAGGCCTACCTGGCCCGGGCCGTCTCCATCGTCGACGAGCACAGCCCGCGCGAGCTGGACGTGGTCTACACCCCGATGCACGGCGTCGGCCGCGACACCCTGGTCGCCGCCTTCCGCCGGGCCGGCTTCCCGGCGCCCACCGTGGTCGCCGAGCAGGCCGAGCCCGACCCGGACTTCCCGACCGTGGCCTTCCCCAACCCGGAGGAGCCGGGGGCGATGGACCTCGCCTTCCGCACCGCCGCCGCGGTCGGCCCGGACATCGTGATCGCCAACGACCCGGACGCGGACCGCTGCGCGGTGGCCGTCCCCACCAACGCCAACGCGGCCGGCAGCGGCAACGGCACCTCCGGCTGGCGGATGCTGCGCGGCGACGAGGTCGGCGCGCTGCTCGGCTCCGCCCTGGTCGCGAAGAAGGCCGAGGGCACCTTCGCCACCACCATCGTCTCCGCCACCCTGCTCGGCCGGATCGCCGAGGCCGCGGGCCTGGAGTACGCCGAGACGCTGACCGGCTTCAAGTGGATCTCCCGCGCCGAGGGCCTGCGCTACGGCTACGAGGAGGCGCTCGGCTACTGCGTCGACCCGCAGGGCGTCCGGGACAAGGACGGCATCACCGCCGCCCTGCTGGTCGCCGAGCTCGCCGCGACCCTCAAGAAGTCCGGCCGCACCCTGACCGACCTGCTGGACGACCTGGCGCTGGAGCACGGCCTGCACGCCACCGACCAGCTCTCCGTCCGGGTCCAGGACCTCTCGCTGATCGGCGACGCGATGCGCCGCCTGCGCGAGCAGCCCCCGACCGCCCTGGCCGGCCTGACCGTCACCCGCGCCGACGACCTCTCGGCCGGCTCCGCCGACCTGCCCCCCACCGACGGCCTGCGCTACTACCTCGCCGGCGAGTCCGTCCGCTCCGCGCGCATCGTGGTCCGCCCCTCCGGCACCGAGCCCAAGCTCAAGTGCTACCTGGAGGTCGTCCTCCCGGTCGCCAGCGCCGCCGACCTCGCCTCCACCCGCACCCGCGCCGCCGAGCTCCTCGACACCATCAAGCACGACCTCGCCCAGGCCGCGGGCATCTGACCCACCCCGTACGAAAGGGCCCGCCGGTGCGCACCGGCGGGCCCTTTCGTACGTGTCGGTCGGGTCAGACCGTGATCACCGTGATCAGGGCGACGAGGCCCACCAGGGTGGGGGCGATGACCCACCAGCACCAGCGGACGACGACGGGGCCGGCGGCTTCCGGGCGGGCGGCGTTGCGTTCGGCCATCTCCTGGAGGACGTCGGTGATCTGGTCGGACCAGGCGCGGGTGGGGTCCGGGGCGCCCTGGACGACCGGGTTGGTCTGGCGGCCGAAGACCATGCCCATCCGGGAGGCGTGCTCGGCGGCGCCGCGGGTCTGGGCGCGGGTGGCCCGCTTGCGCTGGCGCAGGGAGACCGGGACGGCCCAGACCTGGTACTTCTTGTCGCCGGCGAGGAGCTCCACCGAGTAGCCCGCGCGCAGGGCGTCCACCGAGGCCCAGGGGGCGGTGATGGTCCGCCACGGGTTGCGGACGAGCAGGCGGCTGTTGTCGGCCCGCACCGCCGGACGCAAGGTGTAGGCGATCACCGGGAGGGCGAACACCGGGACGGCCGCGAGGGCGACGTACGGGGTCTTCCCGGTGCCGGTCACCACGGCATCGCCGATCAGCCAGGCGGCGACGGCCAGCAGGAACACGCCGGAGATGACGCCGGGGACGGAGCGGTACACGCGGTCCGCGTACTCGGGCTCCCCGTCGGGGGCGGCCGAGCCCTGGTGGGGCTTGCCGTCGGAATCGGTCATGGCGTCGATTCTGCCCCATGCCCCTCACCCGCAGGTCTCGGTCCGGCCACGAATGGCGGGCACCCTAGCGGTTTGCTACGCGCGTAGATATGCTGGTCTTGTGACTATGTCCACTGTTGCAGCCAATGCCCCCGGCGTTGCGGGCAGCGGCCTCGCGGACGTTGCGGCGTCCGAGGCCTCGCTCCGCCGCTTTCTGCACGGCCTGCCCGGCGTCGACCAGGTCGGCCTGGAGGCGCGTGCCGCCGCCCTCGCTACCCGCTCGATCAAGACCACGGCGAAGGCCAATGCCATCGACCTGGCGATCTCCATGATCGACCTGACCACGCTGGAAGGCGCGGACACGGTCGGCAAGGTGCGCGCCCTGTGCGCGAAGGGCAGGACCCCCGACCCGACCGACCCGACCACCCCGCGCGTCGCCGCCATCTGTGTCTATCCCGACATGGTCGCCACCGCGAAGGGCGCCCTGCGCGGCACCGACATCCAGGTCGCCTCCGTGGCCACCGCCTTCCCGGCCGGTCGCGCCGCCCTCCCGGTCAAGCTCGCCGACACCGCCGACGCGGTGGCCGCGGGCGCCGACGAGATCGACATGGTGATCGACCGCGGCGCCTTCCTCTCCGGCCGCTACCTCGACGTCTTCAACGAGATCGTCGCCGTCAAGGAGGCGTGCAAGCGCGCCGACGGCAGCTACGCCCACCTCAAGGTGATCTTCGAGACCGGCGAGCTGCAGACCTACGACAACGTGCGCCGCGTCTCCTGGCTGGCGATGCTGGCCGGCGCCGACTTCATCAAGACCTCCACCGGCAAGGTCACCGTCAACGCGACCCCGCCGGTCACCCTGCTGATGCTGGAGGCGGTCCGCGACTTCCGCGCGCAGACCGGCGTCCAGGTCGGCGTGAAGCCCGCCGGTGGCATCAAGACCACCAAGGACGCCATGAAGTACCTGGTGATGGTCAACGAGACCCTCGGCGACGACTGGCTGACCCCGCACTGGTTCCGCTTCGGCGCCTCCAGCCTGCTCAACGACCTGCTGATGCAGCGCCAGAAGCTCACCACCGGACGCTACTCCGGCCCCGACTACGTGACGGTGGACTGATCACCATGGCCAAGAAGAAGAACATCGAGGAGCCCGTGCGCAAGGCCGGCCTCTTCGAGTACGCCCCGGCCCCCGAGTCCCCCGCCGCCGCGGGTGACATCGCCACCTCCTACGGCCACTTCATCGGCGGCGAGTTCGTCGACTCCTCCGGCAGCGAGGCCCTGAAGACGGTCAACCCGGCCACCGAGCAGGTGCTCGCCGAGTTCGCCCAGGGCACCGACGAGGACGTGGACCGCGCCGTCGCCGCCGCCCGCAAGGCCTTCGCCGACTGGTCGGCGCTGCCCGGCAGCGAGCGCGCCAAGTACCTGTTCCGGATCGCCCGGATCATCCAGGAGCGCAGCCGCGAGCTGGCCGTGCTGGAGTCGATCGACAACGGCAAGCCGATCCGCGAGACCCGTGACGTCGACCTGCCGCTGGTCGCCGCGCACTTCTTCTACTACGCCGGCTGGGCGGACAAGCTGGACTACGCCGGCTTCGGCCCGAACCCGAAGCCGCTGGGCGTGGCCGGCCAGGTCATCCCGTGGAACTTCCCGCTGCTGATGCTGGCGTGGAAGATCGCGCCCGCGCTGGCGACCGGCAACACGGTCGTCCTGAAGCCGGCCGAGACCACCCCGCTGACGGCCCTGCGCTTCGCCGAGATCTGCCGCCAGGCCGGTCTGCCGAAGGGCGTCGTCAACATCGTCACCGGTGACGGCCGCACCGGCGCCGCGCTGACCTCCCACCCGGACGTCAACAAGGTCGCCTTCACCGGCTCCACCCCGGTCGGCCGGGCGATCGCCAAGCAGCTGGCCGGCACCCGCAAGAAGCTGTCGCTGGAGCTGGGCGGCAAGGCCGCCAACATCGTCTTCGACGACGCGCCGCTCGACCAGGCGGTCGAGGGCATCGTCAACGGCATCTTCTTCAACCAGGGCCACGTCTGCTGCGCGGGCTCGCGCCTGCTGGTCCAGGAGTCGATCCAGGACGAGCTGCTGGACGCCCTGAAGCGCCGGATGGGCACCCTGCGGGTCGGCGACCCGCTGGACAAGAACACCGACATCGGCGCCATCAACTCGGCCGAGCAGCTGGCCCGGATCACCGCGCTGACCGAGGCCGGCGAGGCCGAGGGCGCCGAGCGCTGGTCGCCGGCCTGCGAGCTGCCGGGCACCGGTTTCTGGTTCAAGCCGACCCTGTTCACCGGCGTCAGCCAGGCCCACCGGATCGCCCAGGAGGAGATCTTCGGCCCGGTGCTGTCGGTGCTGACCTTCCGCACCCCCGAAGAGGCGGTCGCGAAGGCCAACAACACCCCGTACGGCCTCTCCGCCGGCATCTGGACGGAGAAGGGCTCGCGCATCCTCTGGATGGCCAACAAGCTCAAGGCCGGTGTGGTCTGGGCCAACACCTTCAACAAGTTCGACCCGACCTCGCCGTTCGGCGGCTACAAGGAGTCGGGTTACGGCCGCGAGGGTGGCCGCCACGGTCTGGAGGCCTACCTCGATGTCTGATGTCGCGACGCGTCTTGACGTCTTCAAGACCTACAAGCTGTACGTCGGCGGGAAGTTCCCGCGCTCCGAGAGCGGGCGGGTGTACGAGGTGACCAAGGCGACATCAGCCGCCGACGCGGCGGGCAAGCGCGAGTGGCTCGCCAACGTCCCGCTGGGCACCCGCAAGGACACCCGCGACGCCGTCCTGGCCGCCCGCGCGGCGGTCAAGGGCTGGGCCGGCACCACCGCGTACAACCGCGGCCAGGTGCTGTACCGGGTGGCCGAGATGCTGCAGGGCCGGCGCGAGCAGTTCGCCGCCGAGGTGGCCGTCTCCGAGGGCATCGGCCCGAAGAAGGCCGCCGCGCTGGTGGACGCCGCGATCGACCGCTGGGTCTGGTACGCGGGCTGGACGGACAAGGTCGCCCAGATCGCGGGCGGCGCCAACCCGGTGGCCGGGCCGTACTTCAACCTCTCCACCCCGGAGCCGACCGGCGTGGTCGGGATCGTCGCGCCGCAGGCCGGGTACGGGCACTCGCTGCTCGGCCTGGTCTCGGTGATCGCCCCGGCGATCGCCACCGGCAACACGGTCGTGGTCGCGGCCGCCGCGGACGCCCCGCTGCCCGCGCTGTCGCTGGGCGAGGTGCTGGCCACCTCGGACGTCCCGGGCGGCGTGGTCAACATCATCTCGGGCCGGACCGCGGACATCGCCCCGACGCTGGCCTCGCACCAGGACGTCAACGCGCTGGACCTCACCGGCGCCATCGCCGCCGAGGGCCCCGGCGCGGCGCCCGCCCTGGAGGCCGCCGCCGCGGATACCCTGAAGCGGGTGGTCCGTCCGGAGCTGGACCCGTTCGCCCAGGACTGGACGAATGCGCCCGGTACGGACCGGCTACTCTCGTTCCTGGAGACGAAGACGGTCTGGCACCCGATGGGGATCTGACCCTCCGTCGCCGCTTCGTCACAACTCCACAGACTGGCCGTCCCCAGTGCCCTCTCCCCCCCAGGGCCCGGACGGTCATTGGACGGACCCGCACCTCTCCCCCCTGGTGCGGGTCCGTCGGTGTTCCGGCGGCTTGCGTCCCGCCACCGCCTACGAGCCGCCCGGAGCCGGAAGTTCTGCGCACACCGGTTTCGGCAACCGGCCCGGATGCGTCAGACTGGTGTCCCGTGAGTGACTCCCCCATGAATCCCGCCCCGCCGGCCCGTGCCCGGGTGATCCTGCTCTCCGGGCCCTCCGGATCGGGGAAGTCCTCGCTCGCCGAGCGCAGCGGTCTGCCGGTGCTCCAGCTCGACGACTTCTACAAGGACGGGGACGACCCGACCCTGCCCCGGCTGCCGGACGGCGCCGTGGACTGGGACTCCCCGCTCGCCTGGCACCGCGACCAGGCCGTCGCCGCGATCCGCGCGCTGTACGAGCACGGTCGCGCGGACGTGCCGGTGTACTCGATCCCGGACAACGGCCGGATCGACACCCGCCCCCTGGACCTGGGGGGCGCGGCCGCGTTCATCGCGGAGGGCATCTTCGCCGCCGAGATCGTCGCGCAGTGCGCCGCCGAGGGCCTGCTCGGCGACGCCCTGTGCCTGCGCAACGGCGCGCTCACCACGGCCTGGCGCCGACTGCGCCGGGACGTCCGCGAGGGCCGCAAGTCGCTGCCGGTGCTGCTGCGCCGGGGCTACCGGCTGATGCGGGCCGAGCGCTCCATCGTCGGGCGGCAGGTCTCGCTGGGCTCGTACCCGTGCGCCGGGCCGGAGGCCGAACGGCGGGTCCGCGCCGCGACCGGACGGCGGGAGCTCTCCGCGGTCTGAGCCGCCGGAGCGGCCGCCCGGAGCAGCCCCGCAGCGGCCCCTGGGGCCACCCCCTGACGGCGGCCCCGGGCCCCTGAAACGAAAAGGACGACGGGCCCGGTGCGTCTCCCCCGCACCGGGCCCGTCGCCTTCCCCGAACGGCTCTCGGCTCCCCACGGGCGCCGCTCCCCCGAGTCGGCGTCCCCGAACCGCAACCGTCCGCTACCCGTCCCCCGACGGGAGTCCTCTGTGAGTCCTACGCGACCAGCTCGCCGAACGCCCGGACGGTGTCGCCCGACTTGTTCAGGTGCTCGTCGTCGCGCAGCCGGCGCAGGGCGCGCCAGATGCTGCTCTTGACCGTGCCGACGCTGATCCCCAGCACGTCGGCGATCTCCGGGTCGGTCTTGCCCTCGTAGTACCGCAGCACCAGCATGGTCCGCTGGTTCTCCGGCAGCTTCGCCAGCGCCTGCCAGAGCACGGTGCGCAGCTCGGTGCCGCCCATCGCGTCGGTGTCGCCGGCCGTCTCCGGCAGCTCCTCGGTCGGGTACTCGTTGACCTTGCGGCGCCGCCAGGCGGAGATGTGCAGGTTGGTCATGGTGCGGCGGAGGTACCCGCCGACCGCGGCCTTGTCGGTGATCCGGCCCCAGGCCCGGTAGGTGCTGAAGAGCGCGCTCTGCAGCAGGTCCTCGGCCTCGTAGCGGTCACCGGTGAGGTGGTACGCCGTGGCGTACAGGGAGGCGCGGCGCTCGCGCACGTACGCGGTGAACTCCGTGATGTGGTCCTCCGCGACGGCCGGGTGCTCCCCCTGCGCGTCTCCCTGTCCCGCCTCGGTGGTGCGGGCCGGTGCGGGGTTCAGCCGCAGCAGCGTCGCACCGGCGGCCTCGCGGCCGGTCGGCTCCCCCGAACCGACCGTCCGCAGGCCGTTGTTCCCCCCGGTTCCCCTGGTCCCCCCGGTACCCCCCAGGGCGTCCTTGCCCTCGACGCGGACGGGGAGGATCCCCCGCAGCGTGAGGGTGTTGGCGGAGTCGACCGCACTCCCCAGTCGGCCGATTCCGTACAGCTCCCCCGTCCTGCCGCCGCCGCTCACCCGGCGTGCGACAGGGTTTCCACCGGTGCTGTGCGCGCACCCCCGTACGGTTACGGCACCGGAGTTCTCGTCGGTCCTGATCTCGTACCGGGTCCGATGGGTGGTCGCTGAGGAACGCGCGGTGCGGAGAGCCGGGTTGGTCCGGGTCTGAAGCGTGGCGTTCATCGTGCGCCCCCTTTGTCGGTACGAGCGGTTCCTGTTGCCGCCCTCCAGCCGGCCCTTGCGGCCCGCTGTCCTGCGGCGACATGGAAAATCCTGCCCGGCGGTTGTGATGGCGCTGTCCGTCGACTGTCACAGGGGTGTCACAGGGGTGGGCCTTTCGTCCCGGTCCGCCTTCTTCCGTACCGGACGCCGGTAGCCGCCCTTCCGGTTCCCGTACGGTCGGTGACCGGTGCTGGGGGTGATTCGACGCTCCCGGTGGGCCAAAATGGGGCCGTGCCTTTCCTCCTACTGATCGAGGACGACGACGCCATCCGGACCGGCCTCGAACTCGCCCTCACCCGCCAGGGCCACCGCGTGGCCACCGCCGCCTCCGGTGAGGACGGTCTGAAACTCTTCAAGGAGCAGCGGCCCGACCTGATCGTGCTGGACGTGATGCTGCCCGGGATCGACGGCTTCGAGGTGTGCCGTCGGATCCGCCGTACCGACCAGTTGCCGATCATCCTGCTCACCGCGCGTTCGGACGACATCGACGTGGTCGTCGGCCTGGAGTCCGGCGCGGACGACTACGTGGTGAAGCCGGTGCAGCCGCGCGTGCTGGATGCCCGGATCCGGGCGGTGCTGCGGCGCGGGGAGCGGGAGAGCTCGGACTCCTCCGCGTACGGCAGCGTGGTGATCGACCGGGCCGCGATGACCGTCACCAAGGACGGCCAGGACCTCCAGCTCACCCCGACCGAGCTGCGGCTGCTCCTGGAGCTCAGCCGCCGCCCCGGCCAGGCGCTCTCCCGCCAGCAGCTGCTGCGGCTGGTCTGGGAGCACGACTACCTCGGCGACTCGCGCCTGGTGGACGCCTGTGTGCAGCGGCTGCGGGCGAAGGTCGAGGACGTGCCGTCCGCGCCGACGCTGATCCGCACCGTGCGCGGCGTCGGCTACCGACTGGACCCGCCGACGGTCTGACCGCTCATCCCAGGAATTCTGAACTCCCGTACGACGACAGGCTCTCGTGACTGACCATCAGCAGACTGCCCGACGGTTCTCCGCGGGCCGGTGGCGGAAGCTGCGCTCCCTGCGGGTGCGGCTGATCGCGGTGTTCGCGGCGGTCGCGCTGCTCGCCGCCGTCTCGGCCTCCGGCATCGCGTACTGGTTGAACCGCGACGCGGTACTCAAGCGCGCCCAGGACACCGCGCTGAACGACTTCCGGGTCTCGCTCAGCCGCAACGTCTCCGACCTGCCGCTGAACGCCAGCTGCCCGGAGCTCGCCACGCTGGCCTCCAACGTGGCGAGCTCCGGCCTGAGTTACGACGTGGTGGTGGTCGACCCGGCGCACCCGGAGTGCCCGGCCTCCTCGGACCCGCAGCACTACACGCTGGCCGACGTGCCGGCGGCGCTGCAGTCCACCGTCGCCAAGCCTCGCGAGGTCAGCGAGAGCAACCCGTACCCGTACCACCTGTACTGGCAGCGGCAGAACCTGGAGGGCCACCCGTTCGTGATCGGCGGCACCAAGGTGGTGCCGAACGGGCCGACGGCCTACGTGTTCAAGTCGCTGGAGAACGAGCGGGCCGATCTCAACACGCTGGGCTGGTCGCTGGCCATCGCGACGCTGCTCGCACTGATCGGCTCGGCACTGCTCGCCCAGGCCGCCTCGGCGACCGTGCTGCGGCCGGTCAAGCGGCTCGGTGAGGCCGCCCGACGGCTCGGCCAGGGACACCTGGACACCCGGCTGGAGGTCGAGGGCTCGGACGAACTCGCCGACCTGGCGCGGACGTTCAACCGGGCCGCGGAGTCGCTGTACGAGCAGGTCGAGGAGCTGAGCGCGCGCGAGGCGCAGAGCCGGCGGTTCGTCGCCGACATGTCGCACGAGCTGCGCACCCCGCTGACCGCGATGACCGCGGTGACGGACATCCTGGAGGACGAGGCCGAGTCCCTGGACCCGATGATCGAGCCAGCCGTACGGCTCGTGGTGAGCGAGACCCGCCGACTGTCCGACCTGGTGGAGAACCTGATGGAGGTGACCCGCTTCGACGCCGGCACCGCCAAGCTGGTCGCCGACGAGGTGGACATCGCCGACCTGATCATGTCCTGCATCGACGGCCGGGCCTGGTACGACGCGGTCGAACTGGACGCCCCGCGCGGCATCCTGGCCGTGGTCGACCCGCGCCGACTGGACGTGGTCTTCGCCAACCTGATCGGCAACGCGCTCAAGCACGGCGGCTCGCCGGTACGGGTCAAGGTCCGGCAGACCGACGACTCGGTCGTGATCGAGGTCTCCGACAGCGGCCCCGGCATCCCGGAGGACGTGCTGCCGCACGTCTTCGACCGCTTCTACAAGGCCGACCGCGGGCGGGCCCGCTCCGAGGGCAGCGGCCTGGGGCTGTCCATCGCGATGGCCAACGCCCAGATCCACGGGGGGACGATCACCGCGGCGAACGGGGAGGTCGGTGCGGTGTTCACCCTGACGCTGCCGCTGACCCCGCCGCCTCCGCCGTCCGTCGGCGAGGCCGAGGGCGGCCCCGTCGGCGACGCCGCCGAGCACAAGGACGCCACGTGACCTCCCCCACCCGCACCACCGTGCGCCGCACCGCCGGCGTGCTGCTCCTGCTCGCGCTGGCCTCCGGCTGCGGCATCCGGCCGACCGCCGTCCCGGTCGACGCCGGCGCGCCCGCCAGCCGGACCGCCTGCCCGACCACCCCGCACATACCGACCGCCCTGGCCACGCCGTCCGGCCCGGCGCCCGCCGCGACCCCGGCCCGCGGCACGGCCGCCAAGGCGAGCGTGAGCCCGAGCCCCTCGCCCACCCCGGTGACGCCGGGCTCGCCGCCGCCGGACAACGTGTTCAGCGCGGTGCCGACGGCCTCCCCGTGCAAGTGAGGAGGCCGTGCGAAGGGGCGCGTCCGGGAATGTTCACGCCCGGCGTGGAACCGCTGCGCCACCGGGGCACGTCCTTCCCCCCGTGCAGCGAGATGGCACCAGGACACGCGACGAGCGTTCCGGCGCGCGGACCGAGACGAGGCCGGCGGCGGTCGTCCACCGTCCCCTCCGGCTGGCCGGGCTGGCGGGCCTGGCCCTCCACCTGACGCTGGCACTCTGGCTGGTGCTCAGACCCCTGCCGGTGGCCTGGGTGTACGACGCCAACCTGACGCCGCTCGCCTCGCTCCGCTCCTCCACCACCTGGCAGGTGGTCGGCGAGTTCCTGCTGCTCGCCCCGCTCGGCGTCCTGCTCCCGCTGGCCGGCGGCCGGATCCGGGCCCCCTGGCTGCCGTCCTTCCTGCGCACCACCGGCGTCTCCGCCCTGCTGGCGACCGGCCTGGAGTTCCTCTCCTCCTGGACGCCCGGGCACGTCCTCAACGTGGACCACATACTGTTCGCCGTCATCGGCGTGGTGATCGCCCACCTCGCCCTCGTCCCCGGCCTGCGCCACCTGCTGCGGGACCGTCGGCCCGAGCCGCGGGCACCGCGCGTCGCCGTCCTGGCCGGCCCGCCGGTGACCGCCACCGTCGCCCCGGCGGTGGCGGTCGCGCCCGCGGTCCGTCCGCGCGCCTACGCGGAGCCGACGCCGCCGGCGGGCTGAGGTTCCGCCCTCATCACCCGGCCGCCGACCTCGATCAGCCCACCCGGGCGCGGCCCGGTCAGCAGCTGCGAGCCCCGGCCCTGGGTGATGGTCAGGGCCCGCCCGAGCCGGGCGGTCAGCAGCAGGGCGGCCGCACCGGTCGCCTCGTCCTCGTCGATCCCGTCGCCCCGGCCGGGGAAGGCCCGCGCCCGGACCGTACCGGCCGCCTCGTCCTGCCAGGCCCAGGCGTAGATCCACTCCCCGGGCGGCGGCACCCGGAGCGCGTCCACCTCGGCGGCCGAGCCGTACTGCCGCAGGGTGCGCCCCGGGGCCCACTCCGGCCGGGCCTCGATCCGGGTCAGCCCGCCGTCGTGCCGGACGGCCACCACCCCGGCGGCGGTGACCAGTCGGTCCACGCCGAGCAGCCAGGCCGTGCCGACGCAGGGGTGGCCGGCGAAGGGCAGCCGCAGCGTCGGGGTGTAGATGTCGATCTCCCCGTGCTCCGGGTCGTCGACGAACACCGTCTCGCTGAAGCCGAGTTCGCGGGCGAAGGCCTGCCGCTCCGCCCGCTCCGGCACGGCGGAGCCGTCGCGCACCACCCCGAGTTCGTTGCCGTGCCGTCCGTCGGGCCCGCAAAAGACCCGCAGCACCTCATAGCCAGTCATTTCCCACCTCGTCAATTGCCGTTCCGGCGCGGCGCAACGACACCGTGATGAAAAGGCGACGACGGATGTCGGCCGCCTCCAGTACTGTGCGCTCTCGTCCCCGAACGGTTCCCGCCGTTTTTCTTCCTCTCACAGGAAACCCCCCTTGAACAATCTCGACTTCAGCGCCGAACCGGTGTTCTCCTGGTACGTCGTCCTGCTGGCGCTCAGCGGCGCCATCATGCTGGTCCTCGGCGCCATCGGCGGCGGAACGAAGGCCGGCCTGCGGATCCTCAACGTGCTCTTCGGCCTCGGGTTCCTGGGCTACGCCTACTACCTCGCGTTCGTCTTCAAGGGCGGCGAGTACATCCTCTTCTTCAAGGCGTTCATCCTGCCGGTGGTGATGATCGTCGCCTCGGTGAAGGCGATCGTCGAGCGCAGCAACGCCAAGAACCGGCCCACGGCCCCGCCCGTCGGGGCGTACAACCCCAACGCGCCCTACAACCCCAACGCGCCGTACAACCCCAACGCGCAGCAGGCCCCGTTCAACCCGAACGCCCCGCACCAGCCGGGTGTCCCGTCGCAGCCGGTGGCGGACAACCCGTACGCCCAGCCGCAGCCGCCGCAGCAGCCGGCCGGCTGATCCCGCCGCACGAAGGCCGAAGGCCCGTCCGTCCCCGCTTCGCAGTGGGTGACGGGCGGGCCTTCGGACGTATCAGGTCACTTCCCGGCGCCCGGCGCGCCGTTGCGGCGGCGCGCGACGACCAGGGTGCCGAGGCCGAGGGCGATCGCCATCGCGCCGGTGATCGCCATCGGGGCGGAGGAGGAGTCGCCGCCGGTGGAGGCCAGCCGCGTGCTGGTCGCGGCGGCCGGGGCGGAGCCTGCCGTCGGGTTCGGTGCGGCGGTGGTGACCAGGGCGGCCGGGGCGGCGGACGGGTCGGTGGTGGCCGCCGGGGTGGTCGGCGCCGCGGCCGCGTCCGTGGCCGGGGAGGTCGGGGCCGGGGTGCCGGTGGAGCCCGCGGCGGCCTCGATCCGGAAGGCGACCTTCGGGCTGGTGGTGGCCCGCTCGGGCTGGCCCGGGCCGCCCAGGCTCCAGCCGTTGGCGAGCACCGACTCGGCCGCCGCCGGTGCGGTCCTGGTCCAGGCGAGGCGCAGGTTGACCGTACGGGTCTCGCCGTTCGGCAGCGCGATGACGTCGGCGTCCTTCGAGCCGGTGAGCAGCCGCACGCCCAGCTGGCTGCCGGGGAGGTCGTGCCATTCCGGCGTGCCGGCGATCCAGTCGCCCGCCTGGGTCTGGAATTCGATCCTCACCATGTCCGCACGGAGCAGGCCCTCGCCCTCGAACACGATCGTCGGGACGATCCGGAGGTCCGTGCCGGTGTGGTTGCCGTAGACCACCTTGAACGGCCTCGCCTCGCCGCCCGCGGTGAAGGAGGCGGGCACGCCCTCGACCTTCACGTCCGGGAGCCCGACCGGGGCCGGGGTGGTCGGGGTGCTGCTGACGACGGTGAAATTCGGGGTGCCGCCGGAGGCCTGGGTGACGCGCTGCTCCGGAGGCAGGGTCGGGTCCGAGACCATCGCGGTGAGACCCGCGGAGGTCCAGCCGGGGGCGGCGTCGGCGGTGAGGGTCAGCCGCAGCCGGTAGGTGGCCTCGGCGCCGGCCGCCAGGTGCAGCTGGGTGGCGAACTCGTCGAGCTGCCAGAATCCGCCGGTGTCGACGTTGCTCGCCTTGCCGTCCTGCCACTGGGTGCTGCCGGGACGCTGGTACTCCAGCTTGAGCTGGCTCGGCTTGAGGCCGCTGCCGGCGGCCGCGACGCCGAACTCGGTCGTCACGTCCAGCTGGTGGTCCGCGGTGTTCTTGAGGGTCGAGGTGAACTCGACCGCGCTGCCCGCCGTCACCGTGGTCGGGAAGCCGCTGGTGGTGATCACGACGGGTGAGGCCCAGCCGTGCGGCACCTGAGTGGGGGCGCTGGTGGCCGGGGTGGTGGGTTCGGTCGTCGGGGTCGCGACGGCGGCGGGGGTGGTGGGTTCGGTCGTCGGGGTCGCGACGGCGGCCGGAGCCGAGGTCAGGGCGAGACCGGAGACCAGGGCGGCGGTGGCGGCTGCGGCGAGGAATCCGCGGGACTGACTGCGCAATGGAACCTCACGGAGGAATCGGGCGAAAACCCGAGAGAGTGCGAAATCGCAGGCGTGAGGGGCCGCTTGAGGCCGTGAAGGCGCCGCCGAATCGCCCCCCACCATCAGCGACCGCGGAATCATATCTCCCTGGCCGTACAGCTTTGCGAACGGGTTTTCCACACCCGCGCGACCTTTGCCTCAGGGGCATCCCTGAGGCGGACCCCGACTCCGGCCTACGCCTCCCCGGTGACCCGTCGGGGTGGAGAATCGCCTGGTGGGCGGAGGTTTCCGGCCCGGCGGCGGCAGAGCATGGAAGTACGCCCGCCGGACCGGCCGGACCGGGTCGCCACCGCCGAGGAGCCGACATGAGTGCCCGTCTCGCCCGCCCCCGTCACAACCGCGTCATCGCCGGCGTCTGCGCCGGGATCGCCGAGCGCTTCGGCCTGACCCCGTGGACCGTCCGACTGATCTTCCTGCTCTCCTGCCTGCTCCCCGGCCCGCAGTTCCTGATCTACCTCGCCCTGTGGGTGCTGCTCCCCCAGGAGCCGTGACGCCGTACGGGCGGGCACGACGACGGGCCGCCCGCTCCCGGGGTCTCCGGGGGCGGGCGGCCCGTCGTCGTGCGGGCTGGGCGGATCAGCCCAGCGGCAGGCCCGGCAGGGTGTTGGCCAGCCCACCGATGGGGGTCTTGTCCAGGCCGGGGACGCCCGGAAGGGCCCCGCGCTGCTGGGTGATGCCAGCGACCGGGGCGGCCTCGGCGGCGGGCGCGGCCTGGCCGGCGGTCGGAGCCAGGGTGCCGAGCGTGCCGGCGACCTTGTCGCCGCCGGGCAGCTTGGCGGCGGTGTCGGCGACCGCGCCGGTCACCGCGGGGTTCGTCACCGCGCCGGTGGGCAGCCCGAGGCCGCCGGCCGCCTGGCCTGCGGCCGCGGAGGCCGTGCCGGCGCCGACCGCCGCGATCGCGATGCCGAGCGCCGCGGTGCCGGCGGCCTTGAGAGCCTGCTTCATGGTTCGTCCCCTTGGTTCGTCGTCGGTGGCCGACATCACATGCGGAATCGGCGGACGGGCGACCGCCGCCACGGCCTGTCAGCAATGACGGGCACACCGTAGTGAGAGGCTCGCGCGAGAACCAAAGGGCGTTCACTCACCCGAGTGACTAGTCGGATGAACGCCAACTTCCGTACGGGGAAGCCGCGTTCATCCGACACAGGGCGGGGTGCCGGCTCAGCTGGTGGCGACGCCCGCGCTGAACAGCCACTCCGCCTTGAGCTCGGCGTAGCCCGGCTTGATCACGTCGTTGATCATCGCCAGCCGCTCGTCGAAGGGCAGGAACGCGGACTTCATCGCGTTCACCGTGAACCACTCCATGTCGCCCAGCGTGTAGCCGAAGGCGTCCACCAGGTGGCCGAACTCCTGGCTCATGCTGGTGCCGCTCATCAGCCGGTTGTCGGTGTTCACGGTGACCCGGAACTTCAGCCGGCTGAGCAGCCCGATCGGGTGCTCGGCGTACGAGGCGGCCGCCGCCGTCTGGAGGTTGGAGGTCGGGCACATCTCCAGCGGGATGCGCTTGTCGCGCACGTACGCGGCCAGCCGGCCGAGCTCGACGCTGCCGTCCTCGTTCACCGTGATGTCGTCGACGATCCGCACGCCGTGGCCGAGCCGGTCGGCGCCGCAGCACTGCAGGGCCTCCCAGATCGACGGCAGACCGAAGGCCTCGCCCGCGTGGATGGTGAAGTGGTTGTTCTCGCCCTTGAGGTAGTCGAAGGCGGCCTGGTGGCGGGTGGGGGGGTAGCCGGCCTCGGCGCCCGCGATGTCGAAGCCGACGACGCCCCGGTCCCGGTGGCGGTTGGCCAGCTCGGCGATCTCCTGCGAGCGGGCGGCGTGCCGCATCGCGGTGATCAGGGTGCCGATGCGGATCCGGTTGCCTGCCGCGCGGGCGTTGGCCTCGCCGAGGCGGAAGCCCTCCTGGACGGCCTCGACGACCTCGTCCAGGCTCAGGCCGCCCTCCAGGTGCTGCTCGGGGGCGTAGCGGACCTCGGCGTACACGACGCCGTCGGCGGCCAGGTCCTCGGCGCAGTCGGCGGCGACCTTGATCAGGGCGTCACGGGTCTGCATGACGGCGCAGGTGTGCGCGAACGTCTCCAGGTAGCGGACCAGCGAGCCGGAGTCGGCGGCCTCGCGGAACCACTCGCCGAGTTCCTTGACGTCGGTGGTCGGGAGGCCTTCGTAGCCGGTCGCGGCGGCCAGCTCCACGACGGTCTCCGGGCGCAGCCCGCCGTCCAGGTGGTCGTGCAGCAGGACCTTCGGCGCGCGGCGGATCTGGTCGGGGGTGGGGATGCGCGGGCCGGTGCCCGCGGTGGTGACGGGGATCTGCTTCTCCATTGCGGAAATATAGCCCCTACGCGCGTAGACCTACCACCGGGGACAGTACCGAATGGTCCAAACTCCACCCGGAATTCCACCGACTGGTCCATACGATCCGCCAAATCAGTCGTGGTGCAGCAGCCGCCCTCGCCGGGACAGCACGAAATCCCGGAACGCCGCCACCGGCGGGGTCAGCGGCCGCCCCGCCGCCCAGGCCAGGCCGATCGCCCGCCGGGTCCGCGGCGCGGTCACCTCCAGCTCCACCACCCCGGGCCTCGGCACCAGCGCCGGCGGCAGCAGCGCCACCCCCAGCCCCGCCGCCACCAGCCCGCGCAGCGTCTCGGTCTCCTCGCCCTCGAAGGCCAGCCGGGGCACGAACCCGGCCTGCGCGCAGAAGCCGTCCGTGATCATGCGCAGCCCGTACCCCTGCTCCAGCCCGACGAACGGCTCCTCGGCCACCTCCGCCAGCCGGATCCGCCGCCGGCCGGCCAGCCGGTGGTCGGCCGGGACGGCCAGGTGCAGCCGCTGCTCGTCCAGCGGCCGGGCGGTGAAGGCCGGGTCGTCCGGCAGCGGCGCGACCAGGCACAGGTCCAACTCCCCCGCCCGCAACCGCTCCAGCATCGCCATGCCGTAGTCCTGCACCAGCTGGAAGCGCACCTGCGGGTGCGCCGCCCGGAAGCCGCGCAGCAGCGCCGGGACGGCGTCCGGCCCCATCGTGTGCAGGAAGCCGAAGGCCACCCGCCCCGCCGCCGGATCCGCCTCCGCCCGGGCCGCCTCCGCACCGCGCTCCACCTCCGCCAGCGCCCGCTCCACCGAGGCCAGCAGCAGCCGGCCCGCCCTGGTCAGCCGGACCGTCCGGCCCTGACGGGCCAGCAGGTCCACCCCCAGCTCCTCCTCCAGCCGGGCCACCGCGCGCGACAGCGTCGGCTGCGGCACCCCGAGCAGCGCCGCCGCCTGCGTCACGTGCTCCAGCCGGGCCACCGCGGCGAACTGCGCCAGCCGGGGCGCCAGCAGGACGGCCGGCTCGTCCGGCCCCAACTCGGCCGCCCGGTACCGCTGCTCCGTACCGTCCGACACATCCGGCACCGCCATCCCGCCACCACCTCGACTCATACGTCAGTGCATCGATCATCCGCTCTTCATGCATTGGACGCATCAACCACGCCAGGCCTACGGTCGACGACATGCAGCCCTCCGATACCAGGGCATCCGCGACCGCCCCGGATGCCCGCGCCGCCGCCCCCACCGCCCCCGCCCCGGACGACCGCCACCGCCCCGGCCAGCGCGACTTCCGCCGCGCCAACCTCGCCCTGTTCGCCGCCGGGATCGCGACCTTCGTCCTGCTCTACTCCACCCAGGGCCTGCTGCCGATCCTCTCGGCCGACCTCGACCTCACCCCCGGCCAGGCCAGCTGGACGGCCTCCGCCGCCACCCTCGGCCTCGCCCTCGGGCTGCTCCCGGCCAGCGCGCTGTCCGACAAGTACGGCCGCACCGCGGTGATGACGGCCTCCACCCTCGCCGCCACCGCCCTCGCCGTCGCCCTGCCCTTCGCGCCCGACCTCACCACCCTCGTCGCGCTGCGCGTCCTGCAGGGCGCCGCCCTCGCCGGACTGCCCGCCACCGCGATGGCCTACCTCGCCGAGGAGGTCCACCCCAGCGCCCTGGCCTCCGCGATGGGCCTGTACGTGGCCGGCAACGGCATCGGCGGCATGGGCGGCCGACTGCTCTCCGGCTGGACCGCCGCCGCCCTCGGCTGGCGCTGGGGCCTGGCCGCCTCCGCCGCCCTCGCGCTGCTGGCCGCGCTCGCCTTCCGGCTGCTGATCCCCGCCGCCCGGCACTTCGCCCCGGCCCCGGTCGACGCCCGCGCGCTCGCCCGGACGGTCGGGCGGCACCTGCGCAACCCGCTGCTGGTGCGGCTGTACGCGCTCGGAATGCTGTTCATGGCCGTGTTCGGCGCGGTCTA
The DNA here is from genome assembly GCF_042883685.1 of Kitasatospora sp. NPDC058190. Lineage (NCBI taxonomy): Bacteria > Bacillati > Actinomycetota > Actinomycetes > Kitasatosporales > Streptomycetaceae > Kitasatospora > Kitasatospora sp. NPDC058190. The sequence continues at coordinate 79,338 of NZ_JBHVVI010000011.1, read as the reverse complement.
CAACACCGTCGGCTACCGGCTGATCTCCGCGCCGTTCCACCTGCCGGAGTCGGTCGCCGCCTCGATCTTCGTGGTCTACCTGGTCGGCACCGGCACCTCCGCCGCGGCCGGCCGCCTCTCCCGCCGCCTCGGCCGCCGCGGCGCCCTCTACGTCTCCATCGGCGTCACCGCCGCCGGCCTGCTGCTCTCCCTCGCCGACTCGCTGCTCTGCGCGCTGCTCGGCCTGGTCCTGATCACCGCCGGCTTCTTCGCCGGCCACGCCACCGCCTCCTCCGCCGTCGGCCGCACCGCCACCGAGGGCCGCGCCCAGGCCTCCGCCCTCTACCTGATCGCCTACTACCTCGGCAACAGCCTCGGCGGCACCCTCGGCGCCGACGCGTACCACGCCACCGGCTGGCCCGGCGCCGCCACCGTCGGCCTCACCGCCATGGCCCTCGCCGCCGCCGTCACCCTCTACGCCACCCACCAGGCGCACTCGGCCCAGCGAGCGATCGCGGACGCTTGACAGTCGCCGCCGATACACTCCGGGACATGAGCATCGATCCTGCTGTGTACGCCCGGCTGCGCGAGATCGCGGATCAGCTGCCGCAGGTGCCGGGGATAGGGAAGATCGAGATCGCAGACGGCGAGATCGTCATGATGATGTCGCCGGTGAAACGTCATGAGCTTGCCGTCATTCGCCTTGCGCAGCAGCTCAACGCCCAGCTGCCCCAGACTCACCCCGGGTACATCGCCCACGGCGGCGCAGACCTGGAGGACGTGGGCCTTGGCCGACTCCGGAACCCGGACCTCATGGTGTTCCCCGAGGCGGATCTGGACGACGACAATCCGGCGTTCCTCCCCCACGAGATCCTTCTCGTCGTGGAGATCGTCTCCAAGTCCAACCCTGAGAACGACTACCACGGCAAAGTCCGCGACTACTCGGCCATGGGCATCCCGATGTATCTCCTCGTCGACCCCCGCAAGGGCACCGGAATCATCCACGACGGCCCCGGCTACACCTCCCGCGAGAAGTTCAAATTCGGCGACACGATCACGGTCGGCCCCTGGACCCTCGACACCAGCGTCCTGCGGACGTACGCCTGAGCGCACGTCCGCAGGACGCCGGACTGATCAGGCGATGCGGTCCAGCACGATCGGGTTCGGGGTGAACGCCGTGCCCGCCGGGGCGACCTCGATGCCGCCCGCCAGCGCCTCGATGGCGTAGTCGTAGCGCTCCGGGGTGTCGGTGTGGAGGGTCAGCAGGGGCTGGCCGGCCACGACGGTGTCGCCGGGCTTGGCGTGCATCTCGACGCCGGCGCCGGCCTGGACCGGGTCCTCCTTGCGGGCGCGGCCGGCGCCCAGGCGCCAGGCGCAGACGCCGACGGCGTAGGCGTCCAGCGCGGTGAGGACGCCGGAGGCGGGGGCGGGGATGACGTGCTGCTCGCGGGCGACCGGGAGCGGGGCGTCGACGTCGCCGCCCTGGGCGGCGATCATGCGGCGCCAGTGGTCCATCGCGGAGCCGTCGCGCAGGGCGTCGGCCGGGTCCTTGCCGTGCACGCCGGCCGCGGCGAGCATCTCGCGGGCGAGCGCGAGGGTGAGCTCGACGACGTCGGCCGGGCCGCCGCCCGCCAGGACCTCGACGGACTCGCGGACCTCCAGCGCGTTGCCCGCGGTGAGGCCGAGCGGGGTGGACATGTCGGTGAGCAGGGCGACGGTGTTGACCCCGGCGGTGGTGCCCAGGCCGACCATGGTGCGGGCGAGTTCGCGGGCGTCGTCCAGGTTCTTCATGAAGGCGCCGGAGCCGACCTTGACGTCCAGGACCAGCGCGCCGGTGCCCTCGGCGATCTTCTTGGACATGATCGAGGAGGCGATCAGCGGGATGGCCTCGACGGTGCCGGTGACGTCGCGCAGCGCGTACAGCTTCTTGTCGGCGGGCGCGAGGCCGTCGCCGGCCGCGCAGATGACCGCGCCCGCGTCGCGCAGCACGTCCATCATCTCGTCGTTGGAGAGCAGGGCGCGCCAGCCGGGGATGGACTCCAGCTTGTCCAGGGTGCCGCCGGTGTGGCCGAGGCCGCGGCCGGACAGCTGCGGGACGGCCGCGCCGCAGGCGGCGACCAGCGGGGCGAGCGGGAGGGTGATCTTGTCGCCGACGCCGCCGGTGGAGTGCTTGTCGCTGGTGGGCAGCGGCAGCGAGGAGAAGTCCATCCGGACGCCCGAGCGGATCATGGCGTCGGTCCAGCGGCTGATCTCGCGCGGCTTCATGCCGTTCAGCAGGATCGCCATGGCCAGTGCGGACATCTGCTCGTCGGCGACCTCGCCGCGGGTGTAGGCGTCGATGACCCAGTCGATCTGAGCGTCGCTCAGCTCTCCGCGGTCGCGCTTGGTCCGGATGACGGAGATGGCGTCCATGCGTGCTCCCAGTGGGGTTCTCAAATGCAGTGGGGTTTCAAAAAGCGTCAAAAGCGAAGAGTGCCGCGAGATGACCGGGTTACGGCCCACTCGCGACACTCTACGCGCGTAACAATTGCCGATGCTAGAGCCGCTCCGGCCCGAACGCGTCGGGCAGAACCTCGCTCATCGGCTTCACGCCGGAGGCCAGGTCGATCAGCAGCTCGGGACCGCCGTGCTCGTACAGCAGCTGGCGGCAGCGCCCGCACGGCATCAGCAGCTCGCCCGCGCCGTCGACGCAGGTGAAGGCGACCAGCCGGCCGCCGCCGGAGGCGTGCAGCGCGGACACCAGCCCGCACTCGGCGCACAGCCCGAGCCCGTACGAGGCGTTCTCCACGTTGCAGCCGCTGACCAGCCGGCCGTCGTCGACCAGCGCGGCCGCGCCGACCGGGAACTTGCTGTACGGGGCGTACGCGTGGCCCATCGCCTCGCGCGCCGCCGCGCGCAGCCGCTCCCAGTCGATCGCGGGGGCCGTCACTTGCCCTGGCCCTTGCGGTAGATCTGGCCGTCCGCCTTGGGCATCCGCAGTCGCTGCGAGGCCAGCGAGAGCACCACCAGGGTGATCAGGTACGGCGTGGCGACGATCAGCGGACGCTGCACCTCATCGGTCAGCGCGTACCAGGCACCGAGACCGCCGGCCACCACGAAGGAGATCACCGTCGCGGTGTACTTGCGGCGGTACAGCTGCCACAGGGCGAGCAGCGCCATCGCGATCGAGACGATCAGGATCAGCACGTGGACCGACTCCGGGTCGCGCAGCTGGAGGCTGTCGGTGAAGCCGAACAGGCCGGCGCCCATGGCGAGACCGCCGGGCATCCAGTTGCCGAAGATCATCGCCGCGAGGCCGATGAAGCCTCGGCCCAGGGTCTGGCCGTCCTTGTAGAAGTGCGCGGCGACCAGCGAGAGGTACGCACCGCCGAGGCCCGCGAAGGCGCCGGAGGCGATGACCGCCATGTACTTGTACTTGTAGACGTTGACGCCCAGCGACTCGGCCGCGGTCGGGTTCTCACCGCAGGAGCGCAGCCGCAGGCCGAACACCGTGCGCCAGAGCAGGAAGTAGCTGGCCACGATCAGCGCGGCGGCCAGCACCACGACCACCGAGAGGTTGGTGACCAGACCGCCGAGCACACCGGCCACGTCCGAGACGAGGAACCAGTGGTGGCTCTCGATGCTCTTCAGACCCGAGGACAGGCCCGGGACGGTGATGTACGGCAGCGGGTCCGCCGGCGGGGACTGGTTCTGCCCGGCGCCAAACGCGACGTAGTCCTTGTAGTAGATCCGGTTGATGTACGCGCAGATGCCGGGGATCAGCAGGTTGATGCCGACGCCGGACACGATGTGGTCGACGCCGAAGGTGACGGTGATGACCGCGTGCAGCAGGCCGCCGAGCGCACCGCCGAGCATGCCGGCCAGCAGACCGACCCACGGGTTGACCAGGTAGCCCGCCCAGGCGCCGCAGAAGGTACCGGCGACCATCATGCCTTCGAGGCCGATGTTGACCACGCCGGCCCGCTCGGACCAGAGACCGCCCAGACCGGCCATGCCGATCGGCACGGCGGCGCTGAGCGCGGCGGTGACCTGCCCGGAGGAGGTCAGCGAGTGGTTGCCGGTGGCCATGCCCACGGCGGCGACCAGGACCAGGGCGCCCGCGATCAGGAGCAGGACCACCGGCCAGGACAGCTTGCGCTTCTTCGCGGGCGCGCCCGACGCCTTCGGACGAGCAGCAGTGGCCGTGCTCACGCGGACACCTCCTTGTTCTCGTTGGCCGCCGCAGCCTGGGCGGCGAGCTGGGCGCCGACCCGCTTCTGCTGGCGGACCAGGCCGTAGCGGCGCACCAGCTCGTACGCGACGACGACGCAGATGACGATGGTGCCCTTCATGACGTCGACGATCTCGGAGGGGAACTCGCCGTTCTGGGGCAGTGGCAGCAGCGAACCGGTGACGTCCAGGAAGGCGAACAGCAGCGCCGCGAAGGCCATGCCGATCGGGCTGTTGCGGCCGAGCAGGGCGATCGAGATGCCCAGGAAGCCCAGGTTCTGCTGGAAGGTCTGCCCGTAGTAGAACGAGTTCTGCAGCAGCTCGGGCAGGCCGATCAGACCGGCGATCGCGCCGGAGACCGCCATCGAGATGATCACCATCTTCTTGACGTTCACGCCGGAGGCGGTCGCGGCGGACTCCGAGCGGCCGGTGGCGCGCAGGTCGAAGCCGAACCGGGTCCGGGTCAGCACGAACTGGAAGACCACACCGACCAGGGCGGCGATGAAGATGAAGCCCCAGAGCTGGCCGCCGGCCGTGTCCATGGAGAAGAAGTGGCTGGACTGCGAGACCGGGTCGGTCTGGATCGAGTTGCTGGTGCCGCTCACCTTCGGGGCGAAGACGCCCGGGACGAGCAGCAGACCGACGATCGCGACCGCGATCGAGTTCAGCATGATGGTCGAGATGACCTCGCTGACACCGCGGTAGACCTTCAGCAGACCGGCGATGCTCGCGTACAGGCCACCGACCAGCATGGCGGTGATCAGCAGCAGCGGGATCTGGATGAACGACGGCAGGTCGAGCTTGGCGCCGACGAAGGCCGCGAACAGCGCCGCGACCTTGTACTGGCCCTCGACGCCGATGTTGAACAGGTTCATCCGGAACCCGAACGCGGCGGCCGCGGCGGCCAGGTAGTAGGTGGTGGTCCGGTTGAGGATCAGCACCTGGCCGTCCGACTTGGTGGCGAACGTGATCATCACGTTCCACGCGTCGAACGGGTTCTTGCCCGAGGTCGCCAGCAGGACGGAGCAGATCGCGACGGACAGCACGACCGCGAGCACCGGCGCCGCCAGTGCGAGCACGATCCGCTCACCGCTGATCCGCTGCGCCAGGCTGCGCTTGGCGGCGGGGTTGGGACTGGTCATGGGTTACTCCCCCGCCTGCGGGTCGTCGGCGGTGTCGGTGTGCGGGTGCTCGCTCTCGGCCTCGGTGCCCTCGGCCGCGACGGCCTGCGCCTCTGCGACGGCCTCCGGCTCGGACTCGATGTGGCCGGCGGCGGCACCGGTCATCGCGGTGCCGAGGTCCTCGGCGGTGACGGTGGCCGGGTCGGCGTCGGCGACCAGGCGGCCGCGGTAGATGACCCGGATGGTGTCCGAGAGGCCGATCAGCTCGTCCAGGTCGGCGGAGATCAGCAGGACGGCCAGGCCCTCGCGCTGCGCGGTCCGGATGTGCTCCCAGATCTGCGCCTGCGCGCCGACGTCCACACCACGGGTCGGGTGCGCGGCGATCAGCAGCTTGGGCTGGTGGCTCATCTCGCGGCCGATGATCAGCTTCTGCTGGTTGCCGCCGGAGAGCGAGGCCGCGGTGACCTCGATGCCGGGAGTGCGGACGTCGTACTGCTCGACGATCCGCCAGGTGTCCTCGCGGGCGGCGGTCGGCTTGAGCAGCGGGCCGCTGGAGTTGGGCTCCTCGGTGACGTGGCCGAGGATGCGGTTCTCCCAGAGCGGGGCCTCCAGCAGCAGGCCGTGCTTGTGGCGGTCCTCGGGGATGTAGCCGATGCCGGCCTCGCGGCGGGCCCGGGTGAGGGTGCCGGAGAGGTCCTTGCCGTCCAGGGTGACGGTGCCGCCGTCCAACGGCAGCATGCCCATGATGGCCTCGACCAGTTCGGCCTGGCCGTTGCCCTCGACGCCGGCGATACCGAGGATCTCGCCCTTGTGGATGCGCAGCGAGATGTCGTCCAGGACGACGCGCTCGATGCCCTCGGCGTCGCTCTTGGCGATCCGCAGGCCCTCGACGTTGAGCATCTCGGTCGTGGTGACGGTCGACTCGCGGCTCTCCGGGGAGGGCAGCTCGGCGCCGACCATCATCTCGGCGAGCTGACGGGCCGTGACGGCCTTCGGGTCGGCGTCGCCGACCGTGGTGCCGCGCCGGATGACGCTGATCGCGTCGGCCACCGCGAGCACCTCGTGCAGCTTGTGCGAGATGAAGATGACGGTGACGCCCTCGGACTTGAGCTCGCGCAGGTTGTCGAACAGCGCGTCGACCTCCTGCGGGACCAGCACGGCCGTGGGCTCGTCGAGGATCAGGATCTTGGCGCCGCGGTACAGCACCTTGAGGATCTCGACGCGCTGGCGGTCGGCGACACCGAGGTCCTCGACCAGGGCGTCCGGGCGCACGCCCAGGCCGTACTGGTCGGAGATCTCCTTGATCTTCGCCTTCGCCTTGGCGCCGATGCCGTGGAGCTTCTCGCCGCCGAGGACGACGTTCTCCAGCACCGTGAGGTTGTCGGCGAGCATGAAGTGCTGGTGCACCATGCCGATGCCGCGGGAGATGGCGTCGCCCGGGGTGTGGAACTCGCACTGCTCGCCGTTGATCGCGATGGTGCCCTCGTCCGGCTTCTGCATGCCGTAGAGGATCTTCATCAGCGTCGACTTGCCGGCGCCGTTCTCACCCATCAGGGCGTGCACCGTGCCCGTGCGGACGGTGAGGTTGATGTCGTGGTTGGCCACGACACCCGGGAAGCGCTTGGTGATGCCGCGCAGTTCGACGGCCGATGTCGCCGTCCCCGCGCTGGGGGTGCCGTCCTTGCGCAGGGGGACGGGTTCGGATGCGGTGATGGCGATCTCCTGGTGGTCTGGAGGCGCGTCGTTGCGCTGGGAGGGCCAAAAGGTGGGGAAACGTGGAGACGGAACGGGGCCCGGGGGTACGCGTTGAGCGCACCCTGCCGGGCCCCTCCCGTTTACCGTGTCGATCATCGCGCCACCGGGCAGGCGGCAGCGCATGTCGCGTCCGAGACGCGCGGGCCTTACTGGGCCGGCGCGGTCGGGACGGTGGTGGCGCCGCTGGTGATGGCGTCGCTGGCGGCCTTCAGCTTGTCCTGGATGTCGTCGATCTTGCCGCCGGTGGTGGCGAGCGAGACACCGTTGGCCTTCAGGTCGAAGAGCTTGATGCCGGTGAACGGCGTGCCCTTCTTGACCGAGTCGATGTACGAGTACACCGCGGTGTCGACGTTCTTGACCATCGAGGTCAGGATGCTGTTCTTGAACTTCGCCAGGGCCGGCTGGCTGGCCTGGTCGGAGTCGACACCGATCGCGAGCTTGCCCGCGTTGGCGACGGCCTCGATGGCGCCGGCGCCGGACGAACCGGCGGCGGAGTAGATGACGTCCGCGCCCTTGTCGAGCTGGCCCTGCGCGGCCTCCTTGCCCTTGTCGGGCGAGGCGAAGCCGCTGAAGTCCGGCGGGGTGGTCAGGTAGGTGGTCTCGACCTGGATGTTCGGGTCGACGGACTTGGCGCCCGCCTTGTAACCGGCCTCGAACTTCTTGATCAGCTCGGACTGCACACCACCGATGAAGCCGATGTGGTGGGCCTTCGACTTGTTGGCGGCGGCGACACCGGCCAGGTACGAACCCTCCTGCTCGGCGAAGAGCAGCGAGGTGACGTTGGACGGCTGGTCCTTGTCGTTCGAGTCGATGATCGCGAACTTGACGTTCGGGTTGTCCTTGGCGACCTTGTCGACCGCCGGCTGGTAGACGAAGCCGACCGCGATGATGGTCTTGTAGCCGGCGTCGACCAGGTTCTTGAGGCGGGTCTCCTTGTCGGCCTCGGCCTCGCCCTGCTTGGCCTCGGCCTCGGTGACGGAGACGCCCAGGTCGGCCTTGGCCTTGTCCAGACCGCGGGCGGCGGAGTCGTTGAACGACTGGTCGCCACGGCCGCCGATGTCGTAGGCCATACCGACCTTCAGCGAGCCGTCACCGGACGCGGAGGAGGAGGTGTTGTCATTGCTCTTTGCGCCGCAAGCGGCGAGCGAGGCCATGCCCAGGGAACCCGAGAGCACAACCGCGGCGAGCTTCATTGAACGGCGCAAGGGAGTTTCTCCTTCTGACACGCAACCGTTTGGCGTGGTCGGACGCCACCGTAACGCGCGTAGAACACGGTTGGGTTACGGGGTGCCGGAGCGTTCGGGTTGTTATCAAACCGTGGTCTGAAGGCCCTCCGAAGGCTCCTTTCCCGTACACGGACGGCGATCCGAGACTGGTTCGACCCAGTTTACGGAACCGCCCGAAACTCCGGATCTCGCCAACGCGATCACGCACCGACCACAAGTCGCCGGTAAACGGTCAGTCCTGGTCGTCCTCCAGGGCCAGCGCCGCGAACAGTTCCACACCGACGCCGATCGCCCGCTCGTCCACGTCGAAGCGGCCCTGGTGCAGGTCGCGGACGGTGGGGTCGCCGGGGGCGCGGACGCCGAGCCGGGCCAGCGCGCCCGGGGCGTGCTCCAGGTACCAGGAGAAGTCCTCGCCGCCGAGGCTCTGTTCGGTGCTCTCCACCACCTGGGCGCCGTCGCTCCCGAAGCGGGCGGTCATCGCGGCGTCCAGCCGGGCGACCGAGACCGCCTCGTTGACCACCGGCGGCACCCCGCGGTGGTAGTCCAGCGTCCACTTGGCCCGATTGGTCTCGGCGAGCTTGGCGATCAGCTCGTGCAGCAGGTCCGGCGCCTCGCGCCAGCCGTCCAGCTCCAGGCAGCGGACGGTGCCCTCCAGCTCGGCGTGCTGCGGGATGACGTTGGGCGCGGAGCCGGAGGCGATCCGGCCCCAGACCAGGCTGACGCCCCAGCGCGGGTCCATCCGGCGGGCCAGCGCGCCCGGGAGGTCGGCGGCCATCCGGGCGATCGCGGTCACCAGGTCGGTGGTCAGGTGCGGGCGGGCGGTGTGGCCGCCGGGCCCGTCCAGGTGCAGCACCAGGCGGTCGCAGGCCGAGGTGATCGCCCCGGTCCGCAGGGCGATCCGGCCGACCTCCACCTTCGGGTCGCAGTGCACCGCGAAGATCCGGCCGACGCCGTCCATCCCGCCGGCCTTGATGACGTCCAGCGCGCCGCCGGGCATGACCTCCTCGGCGGGCTGGAACACCAGCCGGACGGGGCGGCGCAGCTCACCGGTGCGGGCGGCCTCGGCCAGCACCAGCCCGAGGCCGAGCACCACCGAGGTGTGCACGTCGTGGCCGCAGGCGTGGGCCCGGCCGGGGACGGTCGAGCGGTACGGGACATCGGTCTTGGCGTCGTCGATCGGCAGCGCGTCGATGTCGGCGCGGAAGGCCAGGAACTCGGTGCCCGGGAGGGTGCCGGCCGGAACGATGTCCACCAGCAGACCGGTGCCGCCGGGCAGCACCCGCGGGTCCAGGCCCGCCGCCACCAGCCGGTCGCGCAGCAGGTTGGTGGTGCGGAACTCCTGGCGGCCCAGCTCCGGGTGCCGGTGCAGATCACGGCGGAAGGCGACCAGCTCGGGCTCCAGCCTGCTGACCCTGGCGCGCAGTTCGGCGGGGGGGCGTGCGGCGGCGAGGGTGGCGCCCGACTGAGCGGGATCAGGACGGTTCATCTCCCCAAGACTAGGCCCGTTGGGGGGATTTGGCCCGACTTCCAGAAAATTAGTCCCCGGATGGGCGCATACCGGCCGGACAGGTGGGTATGACATCTCGTTTTAGCCGCCTTCCCCGGGTTGCTTGCCCTGTGCAACGATCACCCGGGCCGGTGGTCACGGCCACCGCCCACTTGACGGGCGCGGGATATTGACGGCTGTTCAGAAGATCCGCTCCGTTCAGAAACGCTCCACCGGAGCGTACGTCCCCCACACCCCGCGCAGCGCGTCGCAGACCTCGCCGACGGTGGCCCGGGCGGCCAGCGCCTCCTTCATCGGGTACAGCACGTTCTCCTGCCCCTCCGCGGTGCGGCGCAGCGCGTCCAGCGCCCGGGTGACGGCGGTCGAGGAGCGGTCGGCCCGCAGCCGGGCCAGCCGTTCGGCCTGCCGCCGTTCGATCGCCGGGTCCACCCGCAGCGGGTGGTACGGCTCCTCCTCGTCCAGCCGGAAGCGGTTCACGCCGACCACCGTCCGCTCGCCGGAGTCGGTCTCCTGCTGGAGGCGGTAGGCGGTCCGCTCGATCTCGCCCTTCTGGAAGCCCTGTTCGATCGCGGCCACCGCACCGCCCCGTTCCTCGATCCGGGCCATCAGGGCCAGCGCGGCGGCCTCCACCCGATCGGTGAGCGACTCCACCGCGTAGGAGCCGGCGAAGGGGTCGACGGTGGCGGTCACGTCGGTCTCGTGGGCGAGCACCTGCTGGGTGCGCAGGGCCAGCCGGGCGGCCTTCTCGGTGGGCAGCGCGATCGCCTCGTCGAAGCTGTTGGTGTGCAGCGACTGGGTGCCGCCGAGCACCGCGGCCAGCGCCTGCACCGAAACCCGGACCAGGTTCACCTCGGGCTGCTGGGCGGTGAGCTGCACCCCGGCGGTCTGGGTGTGGAAGCGCAGCATCCGCGAGCGCGGGTCCTTCGCGCCGAACTCGTCGCGCATGACCCCGGCCCAGATCCGGCGTGCGGCACGGAACTTCGCCACCTCCTCCAGCAACGTGGTGCGGGCCACGAAGAAGAAGGAGAGCCGGGGCGCGAAGTCGTCCACCGCCATCCCGGCGGCGAGCGCGGTGCGGACGTAGGCGATGCCGTTGGCCAGGGTGAAGGCGATCTCCTGCGCCGGGTCGGCCCCGGCCTCGGCCATGTGGTAGCCGGAGATGGAGATGGTGTTCCAGCGCGGGATCTCGGCCCGGCAGTACCGGAACACGTCCGCGACCAGCCGCAGCGAGGGCTGCGGCGGGAAGATGTAGGTGCCCCGGGCGATGTACTCCTTCAGCACGTCGTTCTGGACCGTGCCGGTGAGCGCGGACGACGCCACCCCCTGGGCCTCGCCGACCAGCTGGTAGAGCAGCAGGAGCAGGGCGGCGGGCGCGTTGATGGTCATCGAGGTGGACACCTCGCCGAGCGGGATCCCGTCGAGGAGCACCGCCATGTCCTCGACGCTGTCCACCGCCACGCCCACCTTGCCGACCTCCCCGGCGGCGAGCGGCGCGTCCGAGTCGTAGCCCATCTGGGTGGGCAGGTCGAAGGCCACCGAGAGGCCGGTACCGCCGCCCGCGATCAGCTGCCGGTAGCGGGCGTTGGACTCGGCTGCGGTGCCGAAGCCCGCGTACTGGCGCATCGTCCACGGCCGGCCGGTGTACATCGTCGGGTAGACCCCACGGGTGTACGGGTACTCCCCCGGACGGCCCAGCCGGGTGTCCGGGTCCCAGCCGGCCAGCGCCTCGGGGCCGTACAGGGGCTCGATCGGGAAGCCCGATTCGGAAAGACGGGCCGATTCCGAAGGTCGGGCGGACTCGGTGCGGCGCGGCTCGGCTGCCATGGGTCCCTCCACGGGAACGGCGGGGCACAGGTCGGTCCTCGCAAATCTAGGGCCGGACCGGCCCAACCGGGCGGCGGCGACGCGGTTGAGATGATCGGTTGACATCCCCCCGTCCTGATGAACGGGGATTCCTCCCGCGCCTGCGGCACGGACGCCCGTGGACCGCTGGTCGCCGAGGCGGGTTCCCCGTTCGACGGGCCGCGCCTGGCGCGGGATCGCCACGCCGGGTCTCACCGGCCCCCCAGGGGCGTTTAGCCTGCCCGGCGGCCAGGATGTTGCGAGCAGCGTTGAGGTCACGGTCATGCAGTACGCCACACTCGCCGCAGGCCCATTCGCGCACCGCGAGGGGCTTGGGTCCGTCGTGGTGTCCGCACTCCGAGCAGAGCTGGGAGAACGGGTACGCGCAATGCACGATGCCGACCGTACGCCCGTACCGGGCCACCTTCTCCTCAAGAAGGCGGCGGAAGGTGGACCATCCGGCGTCGTGGACGGACTTGGCCAGGCGGCCCCGGGCGAGGCCGCGCACGTTCAGGTCCTCCAGGAACACCGCTTGGGTTTCGCGGATGATCCTGGTGGTCTGCTTGTGCAGCCAGTCCATGCGGGTGTCGACCACCTTGGCGTGGGCCTTGGCGACCTTGATGCGGGCCTTGGCCCGATTCTTCGAGCCCTTGGCCTTGCGGGACAGTTCCCGCTGGGCGGCCTTGAGCTTCTTCTCCGCCTTGCGGAGGAAGCGCGGGTTGTCGATCACTTCGCCGGTCGAGAGGACTGCGTAGGTGGTCAGCCCGAGGTCGATGCCGATCTCGGCATCGACCTCGGGCAGCACGTCCGGGGCCACGTCCACGACGAAGCTGGCGTGGTAGCGGCCGGACGGGTCCAGGACGATCGTCACGGACGACGGGTCGGCCGGCAGCGCCCGCGACCACTTCACCCGCACGTCGCCGATCTTCGCCAGGTTCAGCTTCCCGTTGCCCCAAATGCGGAACCCGTTGCGGGTGAACCGCAGCGACTGCCGGCTGTCCCGCTTCGACTTGAACCGGGGCAGGCCGACCAGCCGACCGGCGCGCTTGCCGGACACCGAGTCGAAGAAGTTCCGGTACGCGGTGTCCAGATCCCGAAGGGACTGGATCAGCGGGTCCACCCCGACCGAGGCGAGCCACGCCCGCTCGGGGGCCCTCTTCGCCGCCGCGATCACGGCCTTCTGCAAGTCCGTGGACTTCGGGTAGGGCCGCCCGGCCTTGCGGGCTTCCTTCCGCACCGCGAGAGCGTCGTTGTACACCACCCGCGCACACCCGAACGTCCGTGCCAGCGAAACACGCTGACCCGCCGTCGGGTAGATCCGGTAGGAGTACCTGAGGTGCACAAGGTCAACCTACCGAGGGCCACTGACATCAACGCTCCCGTCAAGCAGCTGAACTCCGCTCCGCCGTTTCGCGGCTCCGATCCAGAGCGCCTCCCCGACCGCCTGGCGGGGGACCCCCGTCTCCCCGGCCCGGAGGCCGGGGCATCCTGGGAGGACAGAGGTGAACGACCGATGAGCCCCAGGGAGTGGCAATGACCGAGCAGAAGGTGGCCGTGGTCACCGGTGCCAGCAGCGGAATCGGCGCGGCGACCGCCCGCCGGCTGGCCGCCGAGGGCTTCGACGTGGTGCTGACCGCCCGCCGGACGGAGCGGATCGAGGCGCTGGCCAAGGAGATCGGCGGCCGGGGCGGTTCGGCGAGGGCGGTCACGCTGGACGTCACCGACCGCGCCGCCGTGGACGCCTTCGCGGCCGAGGTCGGCCGGGTGGACGTACTGGTGAACAACGCCGGCGGCGCGATCGGCGCCGAGACGGTCGAGCACGGCGACCCGGCCGACTGGCGAGCGATGTACGAGGTGAACGTGCTCGGCGTGCTGCACATGACGCAGGCGCTGCTGCCCGCTCTGCGCGCCACCGGCGACGGCACGGTGCTGGTGCTCTCCTCGACCGCCGCGCTGGCCGCGTACGAGGGCGGCGGCGGGTACGTCGCGGCCAAGCACGCCGCGCACACCATCGCGGCCACGCTGCGGCTGGAGCTGTGCGGGGAGCCGATCCGGGTGATCGAGATCGCGCCCGGCATGGTGAAGTCCGAGGGCTTCGCGGTCACCCGCTTCCGGGGCGACGAGGAGAAGGCCGCCGCCGTGTACGCGGGCGTGGCCGAGCCGCTGACCTCGGAGGACATCGCGGACACCGTGGCATGGGCGGTCACCCGGCCCTCGCACGTGAACATCGACCTGCTGGTGGTCCGCCCCCGGGCCCAGGCGGCCAACCACAAGGTCCACCGCGGCTGACCGGGACGGGCGGGCGGACCGGCGGGGGTGCAGGTCAAACACGTCACCACCGGGTGGTACACACGTGCGATGAAGATCTTCCGGGCCGCCCGCCCACGCGTCCTGCTGACCGCGTTGGCGGCAGGCACCCTGCTGCTCACGTCCGCCTGCGACGACACCGCGAAGCCGGCCCAGGACCAGGCCGCCGGCACCGCCGGCACCGCCGGCGCGAGCAGGTCGGCCGACGCGACCGCCAAGCCGAGCGGCGAGGCCGACCCGGCCCTGAAGTCCTTCTACGGCCAGAAGATCAGCTGGTCCGACTGCCCGGCCGACCCCAAGGCCGAGGAGGCCCAGGCCGACGTCTCCACGATGAAGTGCGGCAAGCTGCGCGTCCCGCTCGACTACACCAACCCCACCGCCGACGCGATCGACCTCGCGCTGATCAAGTACCCGGCCGGCAACCAGGACCAGCGGATCGGCTCGCTGATGGTCAACCCGGGCGGCCCCGGCGGCTCCGGCGTCGAGATGGTCGAGTACGGCGCCAAGGACTTCGCCGGCGCCCTGCACAACCGCTTCGACGTGATCGGCTTCGACCCGCGCGGCACCGGCGGCAGCTCGCCCGTCCTCTGCCTGGACGACAAGCAGCGCGACGCCCAGAGCCAGGTGGACTCGCCGCTGGACCCGGACGCCCGCCGGGCCGCCGAGGAGAAGCAGAACACCGAGTACATCGCCGCCTGCAAGGCCAAGTCCGGCAAGCTGCTGCCCTTCGTCGGAACCCGCAACACGGCCCGCGACCTGGACGTGCTGCGCGCGGCCGTCGGCGACCACAAGCTCAACTACCTGGGCGTCTCGTACGGCACCTACCTGGGCTCGCTCTACGCCGAGGAGTTCCCGCAGAACACCGGCCGGCTGGTCCTGGACGGCGCGGTCGACCCGGCCGCCGACGACCTGGACTCCGCGGTCAAGCAGCGGATCGGCTTCGAGACCTCCTTCGAGCACTTCGCCGCCGACTGCGTCCAGAACCACGCCGACGAGTGCCCGCTCGGCCAGGACAAGGACCAGGCCGCCAAGAAGGCCGCCGACTTCCTGGACGGCCTGATCGACCACCCGCTGCCCACCAAGGACGGCCGCAAGGTCGGCCGCGACCTGGCCTGGAGCGGCGTCACCGCGGCCCTCTACGGCGACCAGACCCAGGACTGGAAGTACCTGCGGGTCGGCCTCGGCATGGCGATGACCACGAAGCGCGGCGACGTCCTGCTCGCCTTCGCGGACAGCTACGAAGAGCGCGACGAGAACGGCCACTACTCCCCGATGGACTCCGCCCACACCGCGATCAGCTGCGCCGACGGGTCCGCCCCGGCCCCCTCGCCCGAGCGCGCCCAGGCCGCGGTCAATGAGCTCCAGGAGAAGGCCCCGCTGCTGACCAAGGGCGTCACCGCCGAGGACTTCACCGACGCGGCCTGCGAGGGCTGGCCGTACCAGTCCCCCGAGAAGCCGCACACCATCCGGGCCGAGGGCGCCGCGCCGATCCTGGTGATCGGCACCACCAGCGACCCGGCCACCCCGTACGCCGCGGCCGAGTCCCTGGCCAAGGGCTTCGCCAAGGCCACCCTGCTCACCCGGGTGGGCGAGGGCCACGGCGCCTTCGGCAAGGGCAACACCTGCATCGACCGGGCCATGGAGGCCTACCTGACCGAGGGCACGATGCCTACCGAGGGAACCCGCTGCTCCTGAGCCGGCCGCGGTGAACCAACGGAGGAAGACGGGGAGGGCGATGACGCGAAGGTGTCAACGTCACAACTTGATAGCTCGTCCGGATGAATTCCGCGCGCGCCCTCCCCAACTGATGACGGCTCAACTACCGTTGAAGCGCTGCCAGAGCGCCGCCGCGCGCCCCCTGCAGCCCCCATACTCCACCTGCTTCACCACCCCACTCCACCGGCACCTTCCCGCCCTCACGAGGAGGACCCGCTGGCCAGCGACATCCCGTCACAGCGGCTCGACGCCAGCACCGAGCCGACCCTCCTCGGGTTGCACCGTTTCAACGAGGCGGACGCCGGCGCCGCCGAGGAGGCCCTGCTGGCCTGCTGCGGCAGCCACCGCTGGGCCCTGCGGCTCACCGCGCACCGGCCGTACCCCGACATAGAGTCCCTGCTGGCCGCCGCCAGCGAGGCCTCCTACGACCTGCGCCCGGCGGACCTGACCGAGGCGCTGGCCGACGAGAGCTGGATGCCGCAGCCGCTGCTCGGCATGCGGGCCCCCGGCAGCCAGGCCGCGCACACCGCGCTGCGGGCGGCGCACGCCGCGTACGAGGCCCGGTTCGGCCACGTGTTCGTGGTCTGCCTGGACTGCGTCGCCCCGGAGGAGATGCTCGACACCGTGCTCTCCTCGATCCGCACCCGGTTGGCCAACGACCCGGACGAGGAGCGGCTGATCGCGGCGGACGAGCTCCGGCGGATCGCCCTCACCCGGCTGGAGCACCTGGTCGCCACCCACTCCGAGGCCGGGGCGCACTAGGACCGACGCTTCGGCTGCGCGCGGCTCGGCCACCCGCTGCCGGACGATCCCGCTCGTCCGGCACGCCGAGCCAGCACGGCGGTACCCGATTCATTCGTGAGGGTGAATCCGATCGCCGAGTCCGCCCCCCTCGGGCGTGGGCGCGCCCTGCCGGCTCAGCCGGCGCCAGGTCCGGATCGCCGTCTTCCCGCCCGGCCCGGTGGCCCAGCAGCCAGCCCGTCGCACCCCCGCTCTTGGGGTCGGCTGCCCGAGCCACGCTCAGGTCCGCCTCCGCGTACGGGTGGCCGGGCGCCGGCGAGGCCGGGGACGCTCCCGTGGTGGCGGCCGGGGCGACCGCCCAGCAGCGGCTGACGGGTCGGGACGTCGGCGGCCTCCTGCCCCGGCGCCCGCCCCGGTGTCGCCGTGACCGGACGTCATCGGCTCGGCGAAACGGCGCGGACTCCTCGGCAGGGTGTCGGCGGGCGGATCTCGCCACCGCATCGCGGTCATGCGATCACTAAGCGTGAGCAAAACGGCCTTGGTTCCCGCGCCGCTAGGCCAGAAGTGCCTGATTGATCACACCTGGGGGCCCCGGAGGCGGTTCCCGACAAGGCGTCGATAGGATGCTGGCGGCCGGTGGACCGACCCGGCCGGGCTGACCGACACCGAAGCCGGCCGAGCCCCCAATCGCTTCCGGAGGGTTTTTCCGTGCCGGCTGGAACGCTGTACCGCGGCCGGGAAGGCATGTGGAGCTGGGTGGCTCATCGAGTCACCGGCGTCCTCATCTTCTTCTTCCTGTTCGCCCACGTCCTGGACACCGCCCTGGTGCGAGTGTCGCCGGAGTCCTACGACACCGTCATCCAGACGTACAAGACTCCCCTTGTGAACCTGATGGAGTACGGCCTGGTGGCCGCCATCCTGTTCCACGCGCTCAACGGCCTGCGCGTCGTCGCCGTGGACTTCTGGTCCAAGGGCCCGAAGTACCAGAAGCAGATGCTCTGGACCGTCGTCGGAGTCTGGGTCGTCCTGATGGCCGGCTCGTTCTACGGGATCCTGCAGCACACGCTGATCTCCTGGTTCGGGAAGTGAGCTGAGACATGTCCACGGAAATCTCCGACACCGTCGTCGTGCCGTCGAAGCAGGCGCACACCGGCAAGGGTCTCGGCACCGGTAACCCGGCCGACGCCTTCGTCATCGAGCCGCCGCGCAAGCGGACCGCGAAGACCCCGCGCCGCACCCGCACCAACTTCGAGATGCTGGCCTGGCTCTTCATGCGCCTGTCCGGTGTCGTCCTGGTCGTGCTGATCCTCGGCCACCTGCTGATCATGCTGGTGCTCGACGGCGGCGTCTCCAAGATCGGCTTCGCCTTCGTGGCCGGCCGCTGGGCCTCGCCGTTCTGGCAGGGCTGGGACCTCCTGATGCTCTGGCTCGCCATGCTGCACGGCGCCAACGGCATGCGTCAGGTCATCAACGACTACGCCGAGAAGGACTCGACCCGGCTCTGGCTCAAGGGGCTCATGGGTACCGCCACGGTCTTCACCGTGCTGCTCGGCACCCTGGTGATCTTCACCTTCGACCCCAACATCTGAGCCGCGAGCACCATCGACCATCGGCAGAGGCCAGAGGCGAGTTAACCCCCCATGCAGATTCACCAGTACGACACCGTCATCGTCGGCGCCGGCGGCGCCGGCATGCGCGCGGCCATCGAGTCCACGCAGCGCAGCCGCACCGCGGTCCTGACCAAGCTCTACCCGACCCGGTCCCACACCGGCGCGGCCCAGGGCGGCATGTGCGCCGCCCTGGCCAACGTCGAGGAGGACAACTGGGAGTGGCACACCTTCGACACGGTCAAGGGTGGTGACTACCTGGTCGACCAGGACGCCGCCGAGATCATGTGCAAGGAGGCCATCGACGCCGTCCTCGACCTGGAGAAGATGGGTCTGCCCTTCTCCCGCACCGAGCAGGGCCGGATCGACCAGCGCCGCTTCGGCGGTCACTCCCGCAACCACGGCGAGGCCCCGGTCCGCCGCTCGTGCTACGCGGCCGACCGCACCGGCCACATGATCCTCCAGACGCTGTTCCAGAACTGCGTCAAGCACGGCGTCGAGTTCTTCAACGAGTTCTACGTCCTCGACCTGCTGATCAACGAGGGCAAGACGGCCGGCGTCGTCGCCTACGAGCTGGCCACCGGCGAGATCCACGTCTTCCAGGCCAAGGCCGTCGTGTTCGCCTCCGGCGGCACCGGCAAGATGTTCAAGGTCTCCTCGAACGCCCACACCCTCACCGGTGACGGCCAGGCGGTGGCCTACCGCCGCGGCCTGCCGCTGGAGGACATGGAGTTCTTCCAGTTCCACCCGACGGGCATCTGGCGCATGGGCATCCTGCTCACCGAGGGCGCCCGCGGCGAGGGCGGCATCCTGCGCAACAAGGACGGCGAGCGCTTCATGGAGCGCTACGCCCCGGTCATGAAGGACCTCGCGTCCCGTGACGTCTGCTCCCGCGCGATCTACACCGAGATCCGCGAGGGTCGCGGCTGCGGTCCGGACGGCGACCACGTCTACCTGGACCTGACCCACCTGCCGCCGGAGCAGCTGGACGCCAAGCTCCCGGACATCACCGAGTTCGCGCGCACCTACCTCGGCATCGAGCCCTACACGGACCCGATCCCGATCCAGCCCACCGCGCACTACGCCATGGGCGGCATCCCGACCAACGTCGAGGGTGAGGTCCTGCGCAACAACACGGACGTCGTCCCGGGCCTGTACGCGGCCGGCGAGGTCGCCTGCGTGTCCGTCCACGGCGCCAACCGCCTGGGCACCAACTCGCTGCTGGACATCAACGTGTTCGGCCGTCGCGCGGGCATCGCCGCCGCCGACTACGCCAACGCGAACGAGTTCGTCCCGCTGCCGGAGAACCCGGAAGAGCTGGTCCAGGACATGGTCGACAAGCTGCGCGAGTCGACCGGCACCGAGTCCGTGGGGCAGATCCGCACGGCCCTGCAGGAGACCATGGACGCCAACGCGATGGTCTACCGCACCGGCGCCACCCTGAAGCAGGCGGTCGAGGACATCGCCGCGCTGAAGGAGCGCTACAAGAACATCTCCATCCAGGACAAGGGCTTCCGTTACAACACGGACCTGCTGGAGGCGATCGAGCTGGGCAACCTGCTCGACCTGGCCGAGGTGCTGGCCGTCTCCGCGCTGGCCCGCGAGGAGTCCCGCGGCGGTCACTACCGCGAGGACTTCCCGACCCGTGACGACGTGAAGTTCATGCAGCACACCATGGCGTACCAGGAGGTCGCCGCCGACGGCAGCACCTCCATCCGCCTCGACTACAAGCCGGTCGTGCAGACCCGCTACCAGCCGATGGAGCGTAAGTACTGATGAGCACTCCGACCGTGGAGCACTCGGCCGCTCTGGACGCGGCCGAGGCCGGTGTCACCCAGCTGATCACCGTCACCTTCCGGATCCGCCGGTTCAACCCGGAGGAGCACCCGGACCCGGTGTGGGTGGACTACCAGCTGACGATGGACCCGAAGGAGCGCGTCCTGGACGCGCTCAACAAGATCAAGTGGGAGCAGGACGGCACCCTCACCTACCGCCGTTCCTGCGCGCACGGCATCTGCGGCTCCGACGCCATGCGGATCAACGGCCGCAACCGGCTGGCGTGCAAGACCCTGATCAAGGACGTCAACCCGGAGAAGCCGATCACGATCGAGGCCATCAAGGGCCTGACGGTCCTCAAGGACCTGGTCGTGGACATGGACCCGTTCTTCCAGGCGTACAAGGACGTCATGCCGTTCCTCATCACCAAGGGGAACGACCCGACCCGCGAGCGCCTGCAGTCCGCCGAGGAGCGCGAGCGCTTCGACGACACCACCAAGTGCATCCTGTGCGCCGCGTGCACGTCGTCCTGCCCGGTGTTCTGGAACGACGGCCAGTACTTCGGCCCGGCCGCCATCGTCAACGCGCACCGCTTCATCTTCGACTCGCGCGACGAGGGTGCCGAGCAGCGCCTGGAGATCCTCAACGACCGTGAGGGCGTGTGGCGCTGCCGCACCACCTTCAACTGCTCCGAGGCCTGCCCGCGTGGCATCGAGGTCACCAAGGCGATCCAGGAAGTGAAGCGGGCGCTGGTCACCCGCCGCTTCTGATCCCCGCCTGACGAACGCGAAGGCCCCCGTCCGATCCTCCGATCGGACGGGGGCCTTCGCGTTCCGCCGGCTGCCGGCGGGGACCGGCGGCGGCAACGGGGATCTCAGTCCACGGCCGGGCTGCGCCGGGTCGCGCGCAGACCGCGCACGCCGACGGCGCCGACGGCGATGCCGAGCACGAAGGAGGTGATGGCGAGCAGCAGGTGCACCCAGAAGAAGGCGGTGGGCTGGGAGTGGTCGCCGTTCACGAAGGCCTGGCCGCCGGAGTCCTTCCACAGGTTCTTGACGAAGGTGGTCCAGATGATGACCGACCAGACGCCGAAGGCGGTCAGGAACCAGGAGGTGCGGCGGCTGAGCTTCATGGGGTGGTCCTCGCCGGGGGTGTGAAGGCGGTGTGTGCCTCCCCAGTATGCGTGGACCGCCGATCGGCGTACGGCGGGGCCCTCGTACGGAGGACGGGTGCGGCGTGGCGAACGGCGGTGGCGCCGAGTGGGTACGGTCTGCGGGTGACTGCACGCCATCGAAAGCTCGCGCACCGGCTCGTCGCCGCCACCGCCGTCCTCCCCGCGCTGCTCGCCGCCCCGGGGGCGGTCGCGGCCCCGTCCGAGCCGGCCCCGTCGACCGTGGTCGGGGGCGCTCGGCTCGGCCAGTCCGGGGTCCAGGTCTCGCCGCTGGCCGGCGCGCCGGCGCTCCCGGGGGATCTGACCGGTCAGTCCTGGATAGTCTCCGACGCCGCCACCGGGGACGTGTTGGCGGCGTACAACCCTCATCTGCAGCTGCCGCCGGCCAGCACTCTGAAAATCCTCTTCGCCGACACCGTGCTGCCCAAGTTCGACCGCAACGCCGTGCACAAGGTCGCGGACGAGGAGATCCAGGGGATCGGGCCCGGCAGCAGCCTGGTGGGGATCAAGGAAAACCTGGAGTACCGCGTCGAGGACCTGTGGCGCGGGGTGTTCCTCAGCTCGGGCAACGACGCCGTGCACGTCCTCGCGCACATGAACGGCGGCGTCCAGCGGACCGTCGCCGACATGCAGGCGCGCGCGGACGCCCTCCAGGCGCGGGACACCAAGGTGATCTCCCCGGACGGCTACGACATGGACGGCCAGGTCTCCTCGGCCTACGACCTGACGCTGTTCGCCCGGGCCGGGCTGCGCAACCCCGACTTCCGGATGTACTGCGCGACCCGGTCCGCGATGTTCCCGGGCGCGGTGGACCGCAACACCGGCCAGCGCGGCAGCTTCGGGATCGCCAACACCGACCGGCTGCTCGGCAAGTACCCCGGCCTGATCGGCGTGAAGAACGGCACCACCACCAACGCCGGCTCGACCTTCGTGGGCGCCGCCGAGCGGAACGGCCGCACGCTGCTGGTGACGGTGATGCACCCCGCGTCGTACCAGAAGGTCTACGACGAGACGGCCGAACTGCTGGACTGGGGCTTCGCGGCGGCCGGCAAGGTCCAGCCGGTGGGCCGGCTGGCGGACGAGCTGTCGGCCGGCGCCGCCGAGCCGACCGGCCAGGCGGGCGGGGCCTCCGCACTGTCCGAGCCGCCGCCGCAGTCGCCGCCCGCCCCGGCGGCATCGGCCGCGTCGGATGACGGGAACGACTGGATCAGCGTCGGCGGCTGGCTCGCGGTCGTCGCGGTCGGTGGCGTGGTGGGCGGGTGGGCCCTGGTGGTTCTGCGGCGCCGGACGGCCTAGGGCCCCCGGACGGCTGAGGAACGCCCCGCCCCGGCCCGGCCTCACGTGGGAGGTCGGGCCGCTTCCATCTCGTCGGCCGCCGCCAGCAGCGCCCGGCCGTGCGCCCTGGTCCGCTCCCGGACGGCCTCCGGGTCGGCCGTCGCCGTCCAGGCGACGCAGTACATCAGCAGCCGGCAGACGAAGTTGATCCACAGCAGCAGCGCCACCGGCGTGGCGAAGGCCCCGTACAGGCTCCGCCCGGCGACCGAGCCGATGTAGGAGGCGAGCAGCAGCTTCAGCAGCTCGAAGCCGACCGAGCCGATCAGCGCGCCGATCAGCAGGTCCCGGCGGCGCTGGCCGGTGATCCCGGGGAAGGGCGCCAGCAGGTAGGCGAAGAGCAGGGTGTCGCACGCTATGGCGATCAGCACGCCGACCCAGGTGAGCAGGTAGCCGCTGCCGAGGCCGATGTCCTCGGCGATCCGCCCGGCGAGCGTCGTCCCGGCGGCGGAGGCGGCCAGCGAGAACAGCGACACCAGGCCGAGGCCGGCCAGCACCGCGATGTCCCAGGCCTTGCGCAGCACCAGGTTGCCGTTCTCCTCGGGCAGCTGCCAGAGGTCCCGGATCGAGGTGCGCATGGTGTTCACCCAGCCGAGGCCGGAGACCAGCAGCAGTGCCCCGCCGACCAGCCCGACGGTGCCCGCGTTGGCCACCAGGGACGGCAGGTTGAGCGCGTCCGAGAGGCCCGGCAGCTGGTCGGAGACGCGCTTCTGCAGGTCGGCCACCTGGCTGCCGTTGAGCGTCGCGACGGCGATCGCCAGGCCCACCGTGAGCAGCGGGAAGAGCGCGAGGAAGCCGAAGAAGGTGACGGCCCCGGCCAGCCGGTTGCCGCGGGCCGCGGTGAAGTACTCGTACACCCGGTACGGGCGGCTGCGCAGCACCCGGGCCACCAGAGGGCCCAGGACCGGAAGGCGGGTCAGGAAGTCCACCCGACCGGTTATACCGGCCCGTCCCCCGAATGGCCGTCAGGCGCCGCCCCAGGGCGCGTCCGCGGACGCGCGCCCGCGGGGCGGCGCCGGGACACCCGACTCAGCGCTTGACGAGTCGGCGGGCCCGGGCGAGGGCGCGTACGGCCTGGTAGGCGCCGTAGCGGCCGTGGCTGAGCAGTTCGGTGCGCACGCCCTCCACGCCGGCCGGCGGGCGGTAGCCGTCCGGGCGCAGCCGGGCGCAGTGCGCGGCGGCGCGGCGGAAGTACTCGCGGCGGTCGCCGGAGGGGACCCGGCCGGGCTTGGCGACCACGGTGTTGAGGTGGTGCAGCATCTTCCCGTAGACGACCGGGCGCCAGCGGTCCAGGTCGGGGCGGCGGTCGAGGAAGGCGAAGACCAGGTCGTACTGGGCGAACACGTCGAAGTGCTTGCGGCTGGCGGTGGCCAGGATGTTGCCGCCCTCCTGGCGCTGGCGGTAGTGCACGCCGACCTGGTCGAGCAGGGTGATGCTGGCGGCGGCGAGCAGCGCCGGGTACGTCCAGGGGGTGTCCTCGTAGTAGCCGGCCGGGAAGACCAGCTGCTGCTCGGTGATGAAGCCGCGGCGGTAGGCCTTGTTCCAGACGACCTGGAGCAGGTCGAGCAGGTCGGGGCGGGCGGCGAGGTCGAAGACGTCCGGGGAGGCGGCGCCGAAGACGTGGCCGGAGGCGGCCCGGGTGATGCGGCCGTCGGCGTAGGTGCGGGCGTAGTCGTAGACCAGGACGTCCGGGTCCCCGGTGGCGGCGAGGCGGTCGTCGACGGCCTTCAGCAGGCCGGGGGTGAGGGTGTCGTCACTGTCCAGGAAGACCACGTAGTCGCCGGTGGCGACCTCCAGGCCGGCGTTGCGGGCCCGGCCGAGGCCGACGTTCTCCGGCAGGTGCAGCACCCGCACGCGGGGGTCGGCGGCGGCCGCCTCGTCCAGCATGGCGCCGCAGCCGTCCGGGGAGCGGTCGTCCACCGCGATCAGCTCGAAGTCGGGACCGCCCTGGCCGAGGACCGAGTCGAGGCACTCGGCGAGGTAGTCCTGGACCTGGTACACGGGGACGATCACGCTGAAGCGGGGCACGGGGCCCAGCGTAGTGGCCCGGGGAGCCTCCGGAGCCCGGAGGTACTATCGGGGCGCACGTACGCACCGATTCAAAGTGCGGTCAGGCCCCCACCGGGCTGCCACGCTCCTAACCGAGAAAGGCCTGCGTAGCCGATGGCTCCCCGCCTCTCCATCGTCGTTCCGATCTACAACGTCGAGCGCTATCTCGTCGAATGCCTCGACTCGATCGCCGCCCAGACCTTCACGGACTTCGAGTGCGTCATGGTCGACGACGGTTCGAAGGACGACAGCGCGGCCCTCGCCGAGGCGTACGCGGCCAAGGACTCCCGGTTCCGGCTGGTCCGGCAGGTGAACAAGGGCCTCGGCGCGGCCCGCAACACCGGCATCCGGCACATCGACCCGGACGCCGAGTTCCTGTGCTTCGTGGACAGCGACGACTCGATGCCGCCCAGCGCGTACGAGCTGATGATCAACACGCTGGACGAGACCGGCTCGGACTTCTGCACCGGCAACGTGCTGCGCTTCCGCGCGGTGGGCTACTACCAGTCCGGCGGCCACGTGAAGCCGTTCAAGACGACCAAGCTCAAGACCCACATCACCGAGATCCCGGCGCTGGTCACCGACCGCACCGCGTGGAACAAGGTGTACCGCCGCTCGTTCTTCGACGCGGCCGGGCTGCTCTACCCCGAGGGCATCCTGTACGAGGACGCGCCGGTCAGCGTGCCGCACCACTACCTGGCCAAGAGCGTGGACGTGCTCTCCGAGCCGATCTACCACTGGCGCGAGCGCGAGGTCGGCGAGATGTCGATCACACAGATGCGCACCAACCCCAAGGGCCTGGTCGACCGGGTCACCTCGGTCGAGCTGGTCCGCGGCTGGCTGAAGAAGCAGACCGAGCCGCGCTTCGCCGAGTACCTGCGCTCCTACGACGAGAACACCCTCGTCGAGGAGATCCCGATGTTCTTCTGGTCCGTCGTGGACGGCGACAAGGAGTACCGGGACGCCTACGTCCAGAACGTCAGCCGGCTGCTCCGGGCGATCGGCCCCGAGCAGGTCCGCAAGCTGCGCGCGCCGCTGCGACTGAAGTACCACCTGACCCTGCAGGGCCGGGTGGACGAGCTGGTCGAGCAGATCAAGTACGAGGGCGAGAGCGGCGGCGGCGTGCAGGCCCGCGGTCTGCTGCGGCCGTACGCGGACTACCCGTTCCTGCGCGGCGGGCGCAAGAGCGTGCCGGCCGGCGTGCTCAAGCTGGACAACTCGCTGGTCATGCGCAGCCGGCTGTACGAGAGCGCCTGGGTGGGCGGGAAGCTGCAGCTGACCGGGCACGCGTACCCGGAGCAGCTGGGCGCGGCGGCCAAGCACGACATGGTCCGCACCCTGGTGCTGCGCGAGGCCAAGGGCCGCCGGGTCGTCGCGGTGCCGATGAAGACCCAGTACAGCCCCGAGGCCACCGCGAGCTGCAACCACGACCTGTACAGCTGCGACTGGTCCGGCTTCACCGTCGCGCTGGACCCGAAGAAGCTCAAGCACCGCGGCCAGTGGAAGGACGGCCACTGGCGCGTCCTGGTGGCCGGCGCGGGCAAGGGCGGGGTCTACAAGGGCCGGGTCTCGGCCGGCTGGAGCGACACCGCGGAGTACCTCCCGGCGCACTGGGTCGAGCCGGACGTGCGGATCGTGCCGTGGGTCCGCGACAACTTCGTCTACCTGCACGTGGAGACCGTCAAGGCCCGGGTGACCGGCCTGGCCGCGCACGGCGGCCGGCTGGAGGTCTCCGGCGCCGCCCGCTCCGGGGTGAGCTTCGCCGGGGCCCGGCTGCAGCTCACCCACATCGAGTCGGACCGCGAGCTGTCCTTCCCGCTGGAGCTGGGCGCGCCGGTCGGCGCGCTGCAGCCCTTCACGGCCTCCTTCCCGGTGGCCGAGCTGACCGCCGTCCGCGAGGCCTGGGCCGAGCTGGACCCGGTGGCCGAGGAGCGCGGCCGCGACCGCTGGGACAGCGCGCTGCTGCTGGCCGACGGCAGCACCGTCCGGCTGGCCTGGGACGACCGCAACGCGCCCGAGCAGCTGCACCTGGCGCTGGACCCGCAGTCCTCGGGCGAGCCGCGCCGGGCCCTCTACTCCAAGCCCTCCCCGGGCGGCCACCTGCAGTTCTGCGACCAGCTGCTGCAGCCGCTGGTGGACGAGGTGTCCTCGCGCGGCGCCGACGGCTTCCTGCTCAGCGGCTCCTTCCCGCTGCCCGGCGCCCACCGCTGGGAGCTGGTGGTCCGACACAACTGGCGCGAGGAGGAGCACGTCTACCCGGTGGAGATCTCGGACGGCCGGTTCCGCACCGCGATGCCCGCCGTGCCGACCGCCTCCTTCGCCGGGCAGGTGCCGCTCGCCGCCGGCACCTGGAACGTCTTCTTCCGCCCGGTCGGCGTACCGGCGACCGCGCTGCCGAACTCCCCGGCGCTGATCACTCCGGAGTGCTTCGGCTCGCTGCCGCTGGAGGTGGAGTCCCGCGGCAAGCGGATCGTGCTGGAGCGCCGCTACCACGACGGCCTGTCGCTGGAGTCGCACTCGGTGCTGCTGCCGGAGGAGCGGGCCGGCTACCGCCAGCGCCTGCTGCGCACCGACCACTACCCGACCGCCCGGCGCCTGCCGGTGCGCGACACGGTGCTGTACAACGCCGGGCACGGCAGCGTGTACGCGGACTCGCCGAAGGCGATCCACGAGGAGCTGGTCCGCCGCGGGCTGCCGCTGGAGCACCTGTGGGGCAGCGACGACAGGCAGGCCGACCTGCCGCAGTCGGCGACCCCGATCCGGCTCTGGAGCCCGGAGTGGTTCGAGGCGCTGGCGACCGCCAAGTACATCGTCACCAGCACCCACCTGCCCGACTTCTTCGTCCGCCGCCCCGGCCAGGTGGTCGTGCAGACCTGGCAGGGCACCCCGCTGAAGCAGATCGGCTTCGACTTCGAGAAGGTCTGGTTCACCGACTCCAACTACCTCAAGAGCCTGGCCCGCGAGGTCCCGAACTGGAACCTGCTGGTGGCCGGGAACAGCTGGTCGGCCCCGCTGCTCAAGCGCGCGTTCGATTTCAAGGGCGAGATCCTGGAAAGCGGCTCGCCCCGGAACGACCTGCTGTTCGCGGCCGACCGGGAAAAGACGGCCGAACAGGTTCGCGAACGACTCGGCCTGCCCGAGGGCAAGAAGGTCGTGCTGTACGCGCCGACCTGGCGCGAGGACCGGCGCCGGCCCAACGGGGGCTACCAGATCGACCTGCGGATCGACCTGGCGGCGGCCAAGGCCGCGCTCGGCGACGACCAGGTGCTGCTGGTGCGCCGGCACAGCGTGATGTGCGGCCAGATCCCGGGCGCCGGCAACGGCTACATCTGGGACGTGGGCAGCTACCCCGACATGGCGGAGCTGCTGCTGATCGCGGACGTGCTGGTCACCGACTACTCGGCGAG
This sequence comes from Kitasatospora sp. NPDC058190, assembly GCF_042883685.1. Classification (NCBI taxonomy): domain Bacteria; kingdom Bacillati; phylum Actinomycetota; class Actinomycetes; order Kitasatosporales; family Streptomycetaceae; genus Kitasatospora; species Kitasatospora sp. NPDC058190. The sequence goes on along the minus strand of NZ_JBHVVI010000011.1, from coordinate 51,593 downwards.
CGTGTTCGACTTCGCCACCACCGGCAAGCCGATGCTCTTCTTCACCCACGACCTGGAGCACTACCGGGACAACCTGCGCGGCTTCAGCCTGGACTTCGAGGCCGAGGCGCCCGGTCCGCTGCTGGCCACCTCCGAGGAGCTGGTCGCCGCGCTCGGCCGGGTGGACGAGGTCGCGGCCGAGCACTCCGACAAGGCGGCCGCGTTCCGTGAGGCGTACTGCGACCTGGACGACGGCAAGGCCGCCGCCCGGGTGGTCGACGCGATGCTCCGCACGGAGTAACGGTCCCACGCCCCTGCCGAGGCGCCCGACGCGATCCGCGGCGGGCGCCTCGCTTTTTCCTGGGAATCACCTGGGGGAATTCCCCCTATTCACCCGCGGCATGGTCGAACTCATGTTTCACTAACGAATTCCTGAGGAATTTTCGACGAACAACACGATAGACCTCGGGTGACATTCCGGCACGGATGTCGATTCGGCCCCGGACCTCTCGTTATCGGTTCGGCGTTCGTCCCGGTCCACCGCCACGACCGGAATCCCGTCCCCGGAAGGGCCTCCCGTCATGCCCGTGCTCACCCGGCTCGTCCTGCCGCACGCCGCCCGCGGGGTGCCCGCCGACCGGCCCGCCGTCGACGAGGACGCGACCTTCGGCCTGCTACGCACCCGCTGGCGCGGCCGCGGCCTGGAGCTCACCGGCTTCGCCCGCCCGTCGGACCTGGACACCGGCCGCCCCGGCTCGGCCTGGACCTGGCTGACCCTGCGCCACCAGGACGGGGCCCGGCCGCCCGTCCACCTGCGCTCCCGACCCCGGAGGATGCCCGAGGTCACCGACGACAGCGCCCAGCCCGAGTACAACCACGACTGGTCCGGCTTCACCGCCCTCATCGAGCCGGGCCGACTACGCCCCGACGGCCACTGGCTGCTCGGCGACTGGCGGATCGAGGCCACCCTCTTCACCCGCCCCCGCCCCACCCGGCTGCGGCGCCAGTACGGCACCCTCGGCCCCCACTGGTGCGGCTCCGGCGAATACCCGCCGGCCCGCTGGGTGGACCACGACGTCCGCCTCCAGCCCTTCTTCGAGGACGACCGGCTGCACCTGCGGCTGGAGCGCCCGGGCGTCCGGATCAACCGCGCCACCCCCACCGCCGACGGCGTCGAACTGGGCGGCGCCGCCGACCGCTGCCCCGCCGGCACCGTACTGCGGCTGCGCCACCGGCAGAGCGACGCGGTGCTCGAACAGCCGCTCGCCCGCACCGGCAACACCTTCACCGTCGGCCTTCCGTACCGCCCGTTCACCGCCGACGGGCGCGGCCGCGGCCGGCTGGAGCACTGGGACGCCGAACTGCTGCGCCCCGACGGCAGTACCGAGCAGCTCTGCCCGGACGAGCGCGGCGGCCCGGTGGCCGGCCAGTACCCGCTGCCGGACGCCCCGGACCGGGTGCTCTACCTCAAGCACCTCGCCGACGGCCGGCTCCAGGTCTGTGTCCAGCCGGCGGCCGGCCTGGTCGACCGGATCACCGTCCACTTCGGCGGCTTCGAGCTGACCGGCCACTGCCCGGCCCCGGCCGCCGACCGGCTGGAGCTGGTGCTGCGGCACACCGGCACCGCGGGCGAGGTCCGCACCGCGGTGGAACCCGAGCCGGGCGGCCGCTTCCGGGTGCGGGTGCCCGCCACCCGCACCAGCGCGGACGGCGCCGTGCTGCCGCTGCGCAAGGGCGTCTGGGAGGCCGCGCTGGAGCCGGCCGACCGCTCCGGCCCGGCCCGCCCGCTGCTCGCCGCCCCCGGCGCGCTGCCCACACTGCCCGCCACCGCCGCGGTCGGCGGCAAGCAGGTGCTGCTGCAGCGCCGCTGGCACGACACCCTGCTGGTGGACTCCACCCCGGTGCTCGACGCCACCGAGCGCAGCGCCTGGACGCAGGCCCGGCTGCGCACCGAGCACTACCCCGCCGCCCGCCGCGAGCCGCTGCGCGAGGCGGTGCTGTACGACGTGTTCGGCGGCCGCGGCTACGCCGACTCCCCGCGCGCGGTGCACGCCGAACTCGCCCGCCGTGGCGCGCCGTTGGAGCACCTGTGGGTGGTCGACGACGGCCAGGCCGAGCTGCCGCCCGGGGTCCGCCCGGTGCGCGTCTGGAGCCCGGAGTGGTACCGCGCGCTGGCCACCTGCCGGTACCTGGTCGGCAACACCCACTTCCCGGACTTCCTGGAGCGCCGCGAGGGCCAGGTCGTGGTGCAGACCTGGCACGGCTCGCTGCTGAAGCGGATCGCCCACGACGTCGACAACCCCTGGCTGGCCGACCACGGCTACCTGGAGGCACTCGACCGGGAGACCCCCCAGTGGAGCCTGCTGCTCTCCCCCAGCCCGTTCGCCACCCCGATCCTGCGGCGCGCCTTCCGCTACGACGGCGAGCTGCTGGAGTCCGGCTACCCGCGCGGCGACGTACTGGCCCGGGCCGACCCGCACACCGCCGCGGCCGTGCGCCGCCGGCTCGGCGTGCCGGAGGGCAAGCGGATCGTGCTGTACGCGCCGACCTGGCGCGAGGACCAGCGGCGCGGCGACGGCGAGGGCTTCCGCCTCGACCTGCGACTGGAGCTCGACCGCGCCCGCCGGATGCTCGGCGAGGACCACGTACTGCTGGTCCGCCCGCACTCGCACGTGCGCGACCCGCTGCCGGGCGCCGGCGACGGCTTCCTGTACGACTGCGGGGACTACCCCGACCCGCAGGACCTGCTGCTGGTCGCGGACGTCCTGGTGACCGACTACTCGTCGATCATGTTCGACTTCGCGATCACCGGCCGCCCGATGTACTTCTTCGCCTACGACCTGGAGCACTACCGCGACACCCTGCGCGGCTTCTACTTCGACTTCGAACCGAACGCCCCCGGCCCGCTGGTGCCGACCTCGGTCGAACTGCTCGGCGCGCTGCGCGAACTCGCCGACAGCGGCGCCGACCTGCCGCCCGGGTACGCCGGGCGCTACCGGCGCTTCCGGGCCGAGCACTGCGCGCTGGACGACGGCGGCGCGGCCCGCCGGGTGGTCGACCGGATGCTCGAACTCGGCCGTAGCGCGCGGTAGTTGCCGCAGAAGTCCGGTCCGGCCGGTTCAGGAGAAGGAGTAGCTCCGCCAGGGCCGCCAGACCTCGTCCGCGTCGAAGCGGGAGAGCGAGAAGCCCGGGACCGTGAAGGAGGCCCGGAAGCCGCGCGCCTGCTCGTACGCCTGGTCCAGCACGTCGTCCGGCAGTCCGTGCGCGACCGTCACGTGCGGGTGGTACGGGAAGGCCAGCTCGCGGGCCAGCGGGCCGGAGCGGACGTCCGCCTCCAGGAGCCGGCACTCCTGCGCGCCCTCCTCGACCCGGACGAAGACCACCGGGGAGACCGGGCGGAAGGTGCCGCCGCCGCGCAGCAGCATCCGGAACGGCCGGTGCGCGGCCGCCACCGCGGCGAGGTGCTCCTCGATCTTCGGCAGCGCCCCGGCCGGCACCTCGGTCGGCGGCAGCAGGGTGACGTGCGTCGGTATCGAGCGGGCCTGCGGGTCGCCGTGCCCGGCCCGGGCGTCCTGGATCCGCGTCCCGTACGGGTCCGGGACGCTCACGGACACGCCGATGGTGACGACCTCCCCGCCCTGGGCCGAAGAGCGCGCCGGTGCCGAAAGCGAGGAGCGACCAGCGACCGACGAAGGAGGGAGCGCAGGAGCGACGAACGTCGGCGCCGGGTCCGAGCGCTCGGAAGCGAAGGGCGAATCACTGTCGCCACCACCGGGCAGACGGGTGAGGGGAGTCACCGCTTGGCGGCCGGGAGGAAGCCGATCCGGTCGTACACCGTCGCCAGCGTCTCGGAGGCCACCGCGCGGGCCTTCTCGGCGCCGATCGCCAGCACCCGGTCCAGCTCGGCCGGGTCGTCCAGGAAGGTCCTGGTGCGCTCCTGGAAGGGGGTCACCCACTCGGTGAACAGCTCGGCCAGCTCGGTCTTCAGGGCGCCGTACATCTTGCCCTCGAAGTGCGCGACCAGCTGCTCGACCGACTGGCCGCTGAGCGCGGAGTGGATCCGCAGCAGGTTGGAGACTCCCGGCTTGCCCTCCTCGTCGTAGGAGACCACGGTGCCGGTGTCGGTCACGGCGCTCTTGAACTTCTTGGCGCTGGCCTTGGCGTCGTCCAGCAGGCTGACCAGGCCCTTGGGCGAGGAGGCCGACTTGCTCATCTTGACGGCCGGGTCCTGCAGGTCCTGGATCTTCGCCGTCTCCTTGAGGATGTACGGCTTCGGGATCGTGAAGGTCGCGGAGTAGCGCGAGTTGAAGCGCTCCGCGATGTCGCGGGTGATCTCCACGTGCTGGCGCTGGTCCTCGCCGACCGGGACGGCGTCCGCCTGGTAGAGCAGGATGTCCGCGATCTGCAGGATCGGGTAGGTGAACAGGCCGACAGTGGTGCTCTCGGCGCCGTACCGGGAGGACTTGTCCTTGAACTGGGTCATCCGGGAGGCCTCGCCGAAGCCGGTGAGGCAGTTCATCACCCAGGCGAGCTGCGCGTGCTCGGGCACGTGCGACTGGACGAACAGGGTGCAGTGCTCCGGGTCCAGGCCGGCGCCGAGCAGCTGGGCGGCGGAGATCCGGGTGTTCTGGCGCAGGGTCACCGGGTCCTGCGGGACGGTGATCGCGTGCAGGTCGACGACCATGTAGAAGGCGTCGTTGTCCTTCTGCAGGTCGACCCACTGGCGCACCGCGCCCAGGTAGTTGCCGAGGTGGAACGAGCCGGAGGTGGGCTGGATGCCGGAGAGCACCCGGGGACGGTCCTTGACCGGACCAGTGACCGCTGCGTTGACCATGCGGGCCATTGTTCCAGTTCCACCGGTCGCTCAGGAAACCTCCGCCCCCGGCGGTTCGACCGGTGTGACGGCACTCACCCTCACCCGGGCGATCCGCCGGCCCTCCACCTTGGCCACCGTCAGCAGCACCGCTCCCCCGCCGTCGAGCGGGACGTGGGCCTGGTCGCCCTCCCTGGGCAGCCGGCCGAGCGAGGCGACCAGGCAGCCGGCCACCGTCTCGTACGGGCCCTCGGGCAGGGTGACGCCGGTCTCCTCCGCGAAGTCGCCGAGGTTGAGCAGGCCGTCCAGCTCCATGCCGCCGCCGGCCAGCCGGCGGGTCGTGGCGGTCTCCGGCCGGTCGTACTCGTCCCGGATCTCGCCGATCACCTCCTCGACCAGGTCCTCCAGGGTGACGATCCCGGCGGTGCCGCCGTACTCGTCCACCACGATGGCCAGGTGGTGGCCTTCCCGGCGCATCTCGCCCATCGCCTCCAGCACCCGCTTGGTGCCGGGCAGCAGCTTGACCGGGCGGGCCAGGTCGCGGACCTTGACGGCCTGCTCGCCGCGGGCGCCGTACAGGTCGCGGACGTGGACGAAGCCGACCACGGCGTCGGCGCTGCCCTCGACCACCGGGTAGCGCGAGTGCGGCGAGGTCTCGGCCTGGTGCCGTACGGCGGTCAGCGGGCGCTCGGCGTCCAGGAAGGTCACCTCGGTGCGCGGGACCATCACCTCACGCAGCTGGCGCTCCCCGGCGGCGAACACGTCTGCGATCAACGCCCGTTCGTCGCTGCCCAGTTCGGTGTTGGCGGCGACCAGGCCGCGCAGCTCCTCGGAGCTCATCGAGCCGCGCCCGGCCGTCGGGTCGCCGCCGAGCAGCCGGACCATCAGGTTGGTGGAGTGGCCGAGCAGCCAGATCACCGGGCGCAGCGCCACCGACATCACGTCCACCACGGGGGCGGCGACCACCGCGATGGACTCGGCGCGCTGCAGGCCGATCCGCTTGGGGGTGAGCTCCCCGAGCACCAGCGACACGTAGCTGATCACCAGGGTGAGGCCGACCAGGGCGACCGCGTCGGACATCCCCTCGGACAGGCCCGCCCGGACGAACAGCGGGGCGACCTTGCCGGCCAGGGTGTCCGCGCCGAAGGCGGCGGACAGGAAGCCCATGCAGGTCACGCCGACCTGGACGGCGGCCAGGAAGCGGTTGGGGTCGGCGGCCAGGTGCGCGGCCCGGGCCGAGCGCCGGGTGCCGTGCGCCGCCAGCGTCCGGATCTGGCCCTCGCGCAGTGAGATCAGCGAGATCTCGGCGACGTTGAACAGCCCGCCCAGCAGGATGAAGACGAGGACGAGCGCGGCGTCCCCGAAGGTTTCGTTCACAGCGGGCCAGTGTAGGTGGCCGGTGCGTACCTGGGACCGGACACGGCGGCGGCCCGCCGCCTCCCGAAATCGGAAGGGGGCGGGCCGCCGGAACAGGCCGTACGGGCGGGGCTCAGATGAGGCCCAGCTCCTGGACCGCGTCGCGCTCCTCGACCAGCTCGTTGACCGAGGCGTCGATGCGGGCGCGGGAGAAGTCGGAGATCTCCAGGCCCTGGACGATCTCGAACTTGCCGTCCTTGGTGGTGACCGGGAAGGACGAGATCAGACCGGCCGGGACGCCGTAGGAGCCGTCGGAGACGACACCCATGGAGGTCCAGTCGCCCTCGGCGGTGCCGTTGACCCAGGTGTACACGTGGTCGATGGCGGCGTTGGCGGCCGAGGCGGCCGAGGAGGCGCCACGGGCGTCGATGATGGCGGCGCCGCGCTTGGCGACGGTCGGGATGAAGTCGTTCTCCAGCCAGGCCTGGTCGCTGCCGATGGCCTCGAAGGCCGGCTTGCCGGCGACCTCGGCCTGGAAGATGTCCGGGTACTGGGTCGCGGAGTGGTTGCCCCAGATGGTGACGCGCTTGATGTCGGAGACCAGGGCGCCGGTCTTGGCGGACAGCTGGCCGACCGCGCGGTTGTGGTCCAGGCGGGTCATCGCGGTGAACCGCTCGGCCGGGACGTCCGGGGCGTTGCGCTGGGCGATCAGGGCGTTGGTGTTGGCCGGGTTGCCGACGACCAGGACCTTGATGTCGTCCGCGGCGTGGTCGTTGATGGCCTTGCCCTGCGGGCCGAAGATGCCGCCGTTGGCCTGCAGCAGGTCGCCGCGCTCCATGCCGGCGGTACGCGGACGGGCGCCGACCAGCAGCGCGACGTTGGCGCCGTCGAAGGCCTCGGCCGGCTTGTCGGTGATGGTGATGTCGCGCAGCAGCGGGAAGGCGCAGTCGACGAGCTCCATGGCGGTGCCCTCGGCGGCCTTGAGGCCCTGCGGGATCTCCAGGAGGCGCAGGTTCACCGGCACGTCGGCGCCGAGCAGGTGGCCCGAGGCGATGCGGAAGAGCAGCGCGTAGCCGATCTGGCCGGCCGCTCCGGTGATGGTGACGTTGACGGGGGTGCGGGTCATTTCTACCTTCTCCAGCAAATCGCCAGGTGCCCCAGGCACACCGGCGCACTGGAGCCGAGGATGGTCTCTCGACATCGAGAGACCGGCGTCAGGTTATCGCAAAGGGAAGCGTACGCCGCGTGTGCGGGCATGGCTGTTGCGTCACAACGGGCACCGCTGTTCCGGCACGGACGCGCCGCGGCCCCGCCCGGGAGTTCCGGACGGGGCCACGGTGCGCGGGCGGCTCAGTGCTTGGGTCGACCGATCAGCTGGCCGATGTTGTCGAGCAGCGGGAACTCCAGCCACGGGTTCGGCTGCGCCACCAGGGTCAGCAGCACGATCGAGGCGCCCAGGAAGGTCAGCACGATCACGTCGGTGAAGCGGCTGCGCACCGCCAGCATCCCGACCTCGGGCAGCACCAGCCGCAGCACCGCGCCGAGCAGCACCCCGGCGCCGAGGATGAGCAGCCCGTACTTGAAGCCGTCCTTGAAGTCGGCGAACCAGGTGACCGCGAGGCCGGCGCCGACCACCGACAGGACCAGCGTTATCGGCCACTGCCGCACCGGCAGGGCGTGGTCGCGCCCGAGGGCCGGGGCCGCGCCCTCGGGCGGCATGGTGCCGGTGGTCTTGACCGGCCTGCGCCGGGACCGCGCCGCTCGCGGTTCAGTCATGCTCGCCGTCCCTCGGGGGTCAGACGCCGACGCGGCGCTCGGCCGCCTCGACGATGTTGTTGAGCAGCATCGCGCGGGTCATCGGGCCCACGCCGCCGGGGTTCGGGGAGATCCAACCGGCCACCTCGGCCACGCCCGGGTGCACGTCGCCGACGATCTTGCCCTCGCTGCGGCTGACGCCCACGTCCAGCACCGCCGCGCCCGGCTTGACGTCCTCCGGCTTGACCAGGTGCGGCACGCCCGCGGCGGCCACGATGATGTCGGCCTTGCGCAGGTGCGCGCCGAGGTCGCGGGTGCCGGTGTGGCACAGGGTCACGGTGGCGTTCTCGCTGCGGCGGGTCAGCAGCAGGCCGATCGAGCGGCCGACGGTGATGCCGCGGCCGACCACGACCACCTCGGCGCCGTTGATCTCGACGTCGTGGCGGCGCAGCAGCTCGACGATGCCCAGCGGGGTGCACGGCAGCGGGCCGTCGATGCCCAGGGCGAGGCGGCCCAGCGAGGTCGGGTGCAGGCCGTCGGCGTCCTTGTCCGGGTCCATCAGCTCGAGGACCGGGTTCTGGTCCAGGCCCTTGGGCAGCGGCAGCTGGACGATGTAGCCGGTGCAGGCCGGGTCGGCGTTGAGCTCGCGGACGACGTTCTCGACGTCCTCCTGGGTGGCGGTGGCGGGCAGCTCGCGCTGGATCGAGGCGATGCCGACCTCGGCGCAGTCCTTGTGCTTCCCGTTGACGTACCAGCGGCTGCCCGGGTCGTCGCCGACCAGGACGGTGCCGAGGCCGGGCGTGACGCCCTTCGCCTTGAGGGCCGCCACGCGGGCGGCGAGTTCGGACTTGATCGCGGACGCGGTGGCCTTGCCATCGAGAATCTGGGCAGTCATGACCCCATTCTCCCGGATCGCGACCGGCCGCCGTACCCGGGCCGCTCCCGCGACCGGACGGGCACGGAAGGTCCGCCCCGTATTGCGGTTGCGCCACAGTCTTGGCCCGGCACCCGGAACCGGCTGGACACGGTACTGCCGTCCGGATGACGATATGCGGGCATCCCCTGCCGCGGCGCGGCCCGGTGACGGGTCGACGGATCCCGTGGCGGGGGCGTACCCGGGGGAAAGAGCCAGTGATCCGACCACAGCAGACCGAGCGGCCCGACCGCCGCGGCACCGTCCTCACCGCGCCGCGCCCGTCCAGGCCCGTGCTCGCCCGTTCCTCGTCACGCTGCTGAGCCGGCCGTGCCCGTCACCGCCGCCGGGCTGTCACTGCGCGCCGATACCGTCCCGTTCCGTCGTCGACCCGACTCGCCGACCGCAACCGGGTCCTCCGCCGTCCCGTCCCCGCGTCCCGTAACTGCCCGGAGGCATCCATGAGTTACCCGCCCGACCCGAACAACCCGTACGGCCAGCCGCCGGCCGCGCCGGGCTACGGCTACCCGCAGCAGGCCCCGCCGGCCGCGCCGGGCTACGGCTACCCGCAGCAGGCCCCGATGGCCGCGCCGGGCTACGGCTTCGCGCCGGCCGTGCCGCAGTCCATGCCGGGCCTGGTGACGACCGCCCGGGTGCTGCTGTTCATCGTCGGCGGCGTGCAGACGATTCTCGCGATCGTCTACGTGATCATCGGGGCGGCCGCCAAGGACGCCACCAACACCCTCAAGCACACGACCAGCGACAACCCGTTCACCGCGATGGGCGACGCCGCCGCCGGCGTCCTGATCGTGATCGCGGTCGTGTTCGGGCTGTTCGCCGCGCTCTCCATCACGCTCGGCGCCAAGTTCGGCAAGGGCGGCAACTCCGTCCGGGTCACCACCATCGTGTACGGCTGCTTCGGCGGCCTGATCGGCCTGCTGATCCTGCTGGGCGCCATCAGCGCCGGCACCGCGGTGGGGCTGGTGATGGCCTTCCTGTGGCTGGCGATCAGCATCATCTGGATCACCGCCATGTGCGTCCGCGACGGCGTCAGCTGGTTCAACCGGCCGCGGTACTGACCGAACGGCACGGAACACGGCGAAGCGGCCCGGCTCCTCCTCGGAGGAAGCCGGGCCGCTTCGTGCTACCGCTCTCGTCCTACCGGCCGACGGCTCAGTGGAAGAAGTGGCGCGCGCCGGTGAAGTACATCGTCACGCCCGCCTTCTCGGCCGCCTCGATGACCTGCTCGTCGCGGATCGAACCGCCCGGCTGGACGATCGCCTTGACGCCGGCGGCGATCAGGATCTCCGGGCCGTCCGGGAACGGGAAGAAGGCGTCCGAGGCCGCGTACGAGCCCTTGGCCCGCTCACCGGCCCGCTCGACCGCGAGCTTGCAGGAGTCGACCCGGTTGACCTGGCCCATGCCGACGCCGACCGAGGCGCCGTCCTTGGCCAGCAGGATCGCGTTGGACTTGACGGCCCGGCAGGCGCGCCAGGCGAAGGCCAGCTCGGCCAGCTCGGCCGCGGAGAGCGCCTCGCCGGTGGCCAGCGTCCAGTTCGCCGGGTCGTCGCCCTCGGCCTGGACCCGGTCGGCGTCCTGGAGCAGCACGCCGCCGGAGATCGGGCGGACCTCCTGGCGGTTGGCCGGCGCCTCGGGGGCGAGCAGCACCCGCAGGTTCTTCTTGCGGGCCAGCACCTCGACGGCGCCGTCCTCGTAGCCGGGGGCCACGACGACCTCGGTGAAGATCGGGGCGATCTGCTCGGCCAGCTCGACGGTGACCGGGCGGTTGACCGCGATCACGCCGCCGTACGCGGAGACCGGGTCGCACTCGTGCGCCTTGCGGTGCGCCTCGACGACGTCGGCGCCGGTCGCGATGCCGCACGGGTTGGCGTGCTTGATGATCGCGACGGCCGGCTCGGCGTGGTCGTACGCGGCGCGGCGGGCGGCGTCGGTGTCGACGTAGTTGTTGTACGACATCTCCTTGCCGTGCAGCTGCTGCGCGCCGGCCAGGCCGCCGGTGCCGTCGCTGTACAGCGCGGCGCCCTGGTGCGGGTTCTCGCCGTAGCGCAGCACGTTCTGCCGCTCCCAGGTGCCGCCCAGGAACTCCGGGAATCGCTCGTCGCTCGGGGCGTAACCGGCCTCGAACCAGGAGGCGACGGCCACGTCGTAGGCGGCGGTGTGGGCGAACGCGGCACCGGCCAGGCGCTTGCGGGTGGCCAGGTCGAAGCCGCCCTCCCGGACGGCCGTCAGCACGTCGCCGTAGCGGGCCGGGTCGACCACGACGGCCACCGAGGGGTGGTTCTTGGCGGCGGCGCGCACCATGCTCGGGCCGCCGATGTCGATCTGCTCCACGCATTCGTCGGGGGTGGCGCCGGAGGCGACGGTGGCCTTGAACGGGTAGAGGTTCACCACGACCAGGTCGAAGGGCTCGACGCCGAGTTCGGCCAGCTGCGCGCGGTGCGACTCCAGGCGCAGGTCGGCGAGCACGCCGGCGTGCACACGGGGGTGCAGCGTCTTCACACGCCCGTCCAGGCACTCCGGGAAGCCGGTCAGCTCGGAGACCTCGGTCACCGGGACACCGGCGGCGGCGATCCGGCCGGCGGTGGAGCCGGTGGAGACGATGGCGACCCCGGCGGCGTGCAGGCCCTGGGCCAGCTCCTCCAGACCGGTCTTGTCGTACACGCTGATCAGCGCGCGACGGATCGGACGGATGTTCTCCGAAACGGGGGGCGTGGTGGCGCTGGCACTCATGCCGGGATCCATACCTTTCGGTCCTCGATGCGGTGACCTTCGCGGGCCAGCCGGCCCACGACGTCGACGAGCAGCTTGCGCTCGACAGTCTTGATGCGCTCGTGCAGCGCGTCGCCGCCATCGGCGTGGTCGGCGTCGACGACCTCGACGACGCCCTGCGCGATGATCGGCCCGGTGTCCACCCCGGCGTCGACCAGGTGGACGGTGCAGCCGGTGACCTTCACCCCGTACGCGAGCGCGTCGGTGACGCCGTGGGCGCCGGGGAAGGAGGGCAGCAGTGCGGGGTGGGTGTTGACGATCCGCCCGCCGAAGGCCGCGATGAACTCGGGGCCGAGGATCTTCATGAAGCCGGCCGTGACCACCAGGTCCGGCTGGTGGGCGGCGACGGAGGCGGTCAGCGCGCGGTCCCAGTCGGCGCGGTCCGGGAAGTCCTTCACCCGGTGGACGAAGGCCGGCAGTCCCGCCTTCTCGGCGCGCTCCAGTCCGGCGATCCCGTCCCGGTCCGCGCCCACCGCGATGATCTCGGCGCCGTAGGCCGGGTCGGCGACGGCGTCGATCAGCGCCTGCAGATTGGTACCGGAGCCGGAGACCAGCACCACCAGGCGGGCCGGTCCGGGCGTACGGGGCGGGAAGAGCTGGGCGGGGGCGGCGGCCACTGCGCGATTCTCCGTAGGTCGGGCGCCGTCCGCTGGTACGTCCACCGGCGGTGGGGCCACTACGAACGGCAGGTCGAGCGAAGGGGAACACCAGGAGAACCCGCCGCGACGCGGGCCCCGGGAACCAATGTGAGCTGCTGACCGTCACCACGATAACGGCTGGTCGGACGGCCTCCGTACCCTCCCCGCGGCGCTACGCGCGTAGTTGAGACAGGGATCTCCTCGGGCCCCGCGCACCGGAGTTGCGCACCCCGCCCCCGGCCGGGGGCCCGGGCCCCCGGCCGGGCCCTCGAACGGTTGCGGGATCATGGGGGACGCGGGAGACCGCTCCGACGCGCGACCCTCCGCACGGCCCCCGACCGAGAAGGAATGGCTGAACCGATGAGCAGCGGCGACGACAACGGCGAGCACAACCCCTTCGCGCCGCCGCCGGCGGACGCCCCCGACCAGCCGTGGCAGCCGCGCGGCCCCTGGTCCGCTCAGGGCCCGGAGGGCAACGGCGGCCAGGGCGGCGGCGACCGCCCGCAGCTCCCGCCGCCGTGGGGCCAGGGCCTCGGCGACGGCCGCCCCGGCCAGCGCCCGCCCGTCCCGCAGCCGCCCCGGCTCGACCCCGCCAACCCGGCCCACCGCCGGGCCCGCAACGCCGCGCTGGCCGGGCCGTTCGCGCTGGTCTGCCTGTTCGCGGAGTTCCACTGGCTCGCACTGCTGGTCGGGCTGCTCGGGATCTACTGGGGCGTCAGCGCGCTGCGGGCCAAGCAGCCGGCGACCGGTGCCGGTGGCGCCCCGGTCGGGGCCGTTCCCGGCGTCCCGGCACCGAACCCGCTCACCCCGGCCGCGCTCGCCGGGATCCTGACCGGCGCGATGACCGTCGCGATGGTCGGCCTGATGGTCGGGCTCGGGGTCTACTACCAGGACTACGCGACCTGCGTCCGGGACTCGCTGACCAACGTCGGCGCCGACAACTGCGACCGGTACGCCCCGCAGTGGTACGTGGACTTCACCGGGAACGCGGAGTAGCCACCGGGTTCAGTCGGCGGGGCCCCGGCCGGACAGCCGCAGCACGAGGACGTACGTGCGGGCGCGCAGCCGCAGCGCGCTCCGGTGCGTGTGCACCGCGAGCCCGGCGTACGCGCCCGGGGCGGCCGCCGGGGCCCGGCCGGCCGAGGAGGACCGGTCAACCGACGGGCTGAGCGCGCGGTGCCGGACCACCAGGGCGCCCGGGACGGCGACCAGCGCCAGCCAGCCCGCCGCCGCCAGGCCCGTCCACCACGGCCGCGGCCCCAACCAGGCCATCCGCTCCCCCGCCAGCGCCCCGCCCGACAGCCAGCCCAGCGCCGCCGCCCCGGCACCGAGCAGCAGCGCGGCCGCCAGCGCCGCCGTCACCGTCGCGGCCGCCGGCCAGGGGTGGCCGTCCTCGCGCGGGCCCGGCCGGCCGGCCGCCGCACGGCCCAGCAGGACCGCCGGCACCAGCCCCGCCAACAGCGGCAGCGCCAACGCCGCCAGCCGCCAGCCGCCCGGGCCCTCCTGGGGCAGCAGGGCGAACAGCGGGAACTCCGGCACCGGGCCGAGCTCCGTACCGCCCGGCGACACCAGCGTCCCGGTCCCGACCTCGAAGCCCGGGCCCAGGGCGTACGCCGCACCCCACAGCACCGCGTTCGGCAGCAGCACCACCGCGACCAGCAGCAGCCCGAGCAGGGCGGCGGGCCCGCCCCTGAGCAGACCCGCCCCGCGGCCGCCGCCGGTCACCGCGTCCAGCAGCGCGGCCACCGCCACCAGCACCCCGCCGGCCGCGACCAGCCCCGCCCCGGCCGCGCCGGCCGCCCGCCGCACCGCGGCCGCGCCGCCGGTCGGTCGACAGCCCCGGGGCAACCGGTCGAGCAGCGGGTGCGCCGCGGTGGGCGGGGACTGCGCCGAGCGGACGCCCGCGACGGTCGCCAGCCCGGCGAGCAGGCCGACCACCAGGAGGTCCGGCAGCACCCGGCTGCGGAACAGCCCGGCGCCCGCGCAGTGCAGCGCCACCGCGACCGCCACCGCGCAGTAGCCCGTCCAGAGCGCGAACGGGCCGCCCCACCGCGAGCGCAGCCCGCGCCGGGCCGCCACCCCGGCCCCCGCCCGGTACAGCCGCACCACCGCCAGGGCGCCGAGCAGCAGCGGGGTGACGGTCAGTGGGGCGCCCCCGTCCCCACGCAGCACCGGTGCGCCGTGCCCCAGCAGCCAGAGTGCACCCGCCAACCGGGTGGCGCGCGCCGCGCCCGAATCGGCGTACGGTGTCGCGACCCAGAGGCCGAGCACCGGTACCGTGACCACCGCCAGGCCGACCAACGCGGTCCGCACCCCCGCCAACAGGTCGGCCAGCACGGGGCGTCCGCCCAATTCGCCAGGCGATTCCAGGATCGGACGCCCCATCAGCTGTGTCATGGGCCTCATGCTGCCAAGGCGACTCGCCATGCTCCGTGAAGCGGCAAACCGCCGCCGTGTCCCAGATTATTGGCTTATGCGCCTTTTCAGACCCTGCCCCCAAGCCGTCGGCGCCCCGGCCCGGAGCGTCTGATGACCACGCCACCCACCCACGCCACCGACCCGCCGCGGAAGCTGACACCCGGTGAGTCCCAGGTCCTCGCCCACCTCGCCGCCGGGCACGACCTCCAGCACACCGCCGCCGCCCTCGGGGTCACCCCCACCGCCGCGCGCGACCTGCTCCACCGCGCCCTGCGGAAGCTCGGCTGCCTCACCGAAGCCGCCGCCATCGCCCTCATCAGAACCGCACCCCCCGTCCGCGCGGGCCGGCGCCCCCCGGTCCCGCACACCAGCACGCGAGCGGCCCCCACGGCCTCGGGAGAACACGGCGGCATGACGGCCACCCCGGCCGCGACCCGGAGCCCGGCCTCCGGCGAACCCGACCGGCGCGACCAGCAGCACCGCTCCCCCGTCGTCGGCACCGAGCACGGCCAGGAGGACCGCGGGGCTCCCCGCGCGGCGACCCCGGCCGCGCCGACGGAGCCCGGCGACCAGCCCGGATCCGGCGCGGCCGGGGCGACGGCGGCCTCCCTCGCCGAGGCGGCCGGGCCGGCCACGAAGGGGCAGCGGCAGGGCCCCCGTCGCAACGACACCCGGGCGCCCGCGACGGGCGAGGCGACGCAGCACCGGGCGCCCGCGGCCGGGGATGCGACCAGCCCCGGCGCGGCGCGCGTACCGGCGACTCCCGACCCGGCGGCGACCGGGGAGCAGGGAGCGGCCGCACGGCGCCGACTGCCGACCGCACCGACCGAGCCCGGCACCTCGGCCCGCGGCCAAGCCATGACCGATGCTCCGACCCCGCGGCAGCACCCGTCGACGGCACCCGCCGAACAACCCCCCGCGCCACGACACGACCGGCCGACCGCGCCTCTCCGGCAACGCGACACCGGGCCCCCGCGGCAGCACCCACCCACCGCGCCCGCCGATGCCCGGAAGCGCGGCGGCGCGGCCACCGGCCGGAGCGCGAGCGCCGAGCGGCAGTCCGTCCCGCGGCAGGAGGCCCCCTCGCCCGCCGACCGCAGGGAGCGCATCGACATGGCCCTCATCGAAGCCGGGAGCCGGCGGGACCTCTCGGACGAACCCGTGGCGGGCTTCGACGATCTCTACGAGGAGGCGCACACCCGGCTGGTGCAGCAGGTGTTCCTGCTGACCGCGGCCCGGCACCGGGCGGTGCACTGTGTGCGGCAGGCGTTCGGGGAGGCGCGGCGGGGGTGGGCCGAGGTGGTCGGGTCGGGGGATCCGGAGGCTTGGGTGCGGGTGCGGGCGTGCGAGTTGGCGTTGTCGCCGTGGCACTGGGGCGAGCTGCGGCGGGCGCACGCGTGGACGCTGCCGCATCGGCGGACCAGGGTGCGGCCGGCGGACGAGGCGCAGGCGGTGCTGCCGGACCAGGACCGGCTGACCGATCGGGACAGGGCGCTGCTGAAGGCCCTGCGGCAGTTGTCGCGGCAGCAGCGGCGGGCGCTGGTGCTGCACGACGGGCTGGGGCTGCCTGCGGCGGCGATCGCGGTGGAGGTGGAGTCGACCCGGACGGCGGCCGAGGGTCGGGTGTGGGCGGCGCGAGCGGCGCTGGCGCAGTGGGTGCCCGAGCTGGTGGGGCCGGATCCGGCGGCGCCGGGGTTCGCGGACGGGCTGAGCGGGCTGCTGCACCGGGCGGCGGTGCGGGGGTGCCCGGAGCCGCACCGCTCGCCGGTGCCGCTGCTGCGGGCCCGGCACCGGGTGTGGACGGCGAGCCGGACGGGCGCGGCGGCGCTGCTGACCCTGGCGGTGGGCGGGGCGACGCTGGCGACCCTCGCGGGGCTGCGCCCGGCGGCGCTGTTCGAGTCGTATGACCCGCCGGCCCCCACGCTGTGCGTGCCGGCCCCGGACGCGAAGGTGGCGCCGCCGGGTGTGCCGCTGCTGCCGGGCGGGGCGCCGAACGGCATCGCCAGTCTGTGGTGCAGCCCGGCACCGGGCCTGGCGGCGGCGGTGGTGGATCCGCAGCCTCGGGCGGTGGCGGGCTGGGAGCTGCCGGCCTCGGCGGAGGTCCAGGCGCCGCCCCCGCGGCAGGGTCCGGCGGTGTGCCCGCTGTGGTCCCCGCTGCCCTGCACGACGGGCCCGAAGCGCTGAGGCACCGAAACGGCGAGCGCCCCCGCCCGGGAAGGGCGGGGGCGCTCACCGCGCAAGGGACCGACGTCAGCCGGCGATGATCTCGCGGGCCAGGCGGGCGGTCTCGGACGGCGTCTTGCCGACCTTGACACCGGCGGCCTCGAGGGCCTCCTTCTTCGCCTGGGCGGTGCCCGAGGAGCCCGAGACGATGGCGCCGGCGTGGCCCATGGTCTTGCCCTCGGGGGCGGTGAAGCCCGCGACGTAGCCGACGACCGGCTTGGTGACGTGCTCGGCGATGTAGGCCGCGGCACGCTCCTCGGCGTCGCCACCGATCTCACCGATCATGACGATGATCTCGGTCTCCGGGTCCTCCTGGAACGCCTTGAGGGCGTCGATGTGGGTGGTGCCGATGACCGGGTCACCGCCGATGCCCACGGCCGAGGAGAAGCCGATGTCGCGCAGCTCGTACATGAGCTGGTAGGTCAGGGTGCCCGACTTCGAGACCAGGCCGATCTTGCCGGAGCTGGTGATGTCGGCCGGGATGATGCCGGCGTTCGACTGTCCGGGGCTGATCAGGCCGGGGCAGTTCGGGCCGATGATCCGGGTCTTGTTGCCCTTCGAACCGGCGTACGCCCAGAAGGCGGCGGTGTCGTGCACCGGGACGCCCTCGGTGATGACGACGGCCAGGGGGATCTCGGCGTCGATGGCCTCGACGACGGCGGCCTTGGTGAAGGCCGGCGGCACGAAGAGGACGGAGACGTCGGCGCCGGTCTTCTCCATCGCCTCGGCGACGGAGCCGAAGACCGGGATCTCGGTGCCGTCGACGTCGACCGTGGTGCCGGCCTTGCGCGGGTTGACACCGCCGACGATCTGGGTGCCGGAGGCGAGCATGCGGCGGGTGTGCTTCATGCCCTCGGCGCCGGTCATGCCCTGGACGATGACCTTGCTGTCCTTGGTAAGGAAGATAGCCATGGTGTTAAGTCCCCTTCCTTACTTGTTGGCCAGCTCGGCGGCGCGGTCAGCGGCGCCGTCCATGGTGTCCACGCGCTGGACCAGCGGGTGGTTGGCGTCGTCGAGGATCTTGCGACCCAGCTCCGCGTTGTTGCCGTCCAGGCGGACGACCAGCGGCTTGGTGACGTTCTCGCCCTTGCTCGCGAGGAGCTCCAGGGCCTGCACGATGCCGTTGGCGACCGCGTCGCACGCGGTGATGCCACCGAAGACGTTGACGAAGACCGACTTGACGTCGGGGTCGCCCAGGATGATCTCCAGGCCGTTCGCCATGACCTCGGCGGACGCGCCGCCACCGATGTCGAGGAAGTTGGCGGGCTTGACGCCGCCGTGCTTCTCACCGGCGTAGGCGACCACGTCGAGGGTGCTCATGACGAGGCCCGCGCCGTTGCCGATGATGCCGACCTGGCCGTCGAGCTTGACGTAGTTCAGGCCCTTGGCCTTGGCGGCGGCCTCCAGCGGGTTGGCCGCGGCCTTGTCCTCCAGGGCCTCGTGCTCGGGCTGGCGGAACTCGGCGTTCTCGTCCAGGGAGACCTTGCCGTCGAGCGCGATGATCTTGCCGTCGCCGGACTTGATCAGCGGGTTGACCTCGACGAGGAGGGCGTCCTCGGCGATGAAGACCTTCCACAGCTTCTGCAGGACGTCGGCGACCTGGTCGGCGACCTCGGCCGGGAACTTCGCCGCGGCGACGATCTCGGCGGCCTTCTCCGGGGTGCAGCCCTCGTTGGCGTCGACCGGGATCTTCGCGAGCGCCTCGGGGTTCTCCTCGGCGACGACCTCGATCTCCACGCCGCCCTCGACGCTGGCCATGGCCAGGAAGGTGCGGTTGGTGCGGTCCAGCAGGAACGAGACGTAGTACTCGTCCTTGATGTCCGCGGTCTGGGCCAGCATCACCTTGTGCACGGTGTGGCCCTTGATGTCCATGCCGAGGATCTGCTCGGCCTTGGCGACGGCGTCCGCCGGGTCGGCGGCGAGCTTGACGCCACCGGCCTTGCCTCGGCCACCCACCTTCACCTGAGCCTTGACGACGGCGCGGCCGCCGAAGCGCTCCGCGATGGCGGCAGCGTCTGCGGCGGTCTCGATGACATCGCCGTCAAGCACGGGCACACCGTGCTTGGCGAAGAGGTCCCTCGCCTGGTACTCGAACAGGTCCACGTGTTTGTCCTTGTTCGTGGTCGCGGATTGTGTCTCTACGAGCGTGCCACGGCAGGATCTTCGCTGCGGGTCGTCGGGGCGGTGCGGGTACGCAGAGGTACGGCCTTGCGGCCCACACAGCCACGGGCGCACACGTCAATCAACACGCGCGTCACGTCCGTCTGGCAGGTTATCCCCGTGGGACGGGCGTGTTCCGCCCGGGGCCTGTCCGGCTTGGGTGAGAACCGTCACAGATCAGCCCGGACGCCTACTTCGCCGATCGGGCGGGGTTCACCCACCCGGGTGAGGCCGTCACACCCCCTGGTCCGACCCCTTCAACAGGTGCCGCGGGATCGGACGCTTCTCGATCGCCGCCGCCATGATCTCGGGGAAGGCGTCCGGGGTGCAGGCGAAGGCCGGGGCGCCGAGCGCGGCCAGGGCGGCGGCGTGGGCGTGGTCGTAGGCCGGCGCACCTTCGTCGGAGAGCGCGAGCAGGGCGATGAACTGGACGCCGGCCGCCTTCATCGCGGCGACCCGCCGCAGCATGCCGTCCCGGATGCCGCCCTCGTACAGGTCGCTGATCAGCACCACGACGGTCTCGGACGGCCGGGTGATCCTCGACTGGCAGTAGGCGAGCGCGCGGTTGATGTCGGTGCCGCCGCCGAGCTGGGTGGCGAACAGCACGTCCACCGGGTCGGTGAGCTGCTCGGTGAGGTCGACCACCGAGGTGTCGAAGACGACCAGTCGGGTGTCCAGGGTGCGCATCGAGGCGAGCACCGCGCCGAAGACCGCCGAGTGGACGACCGAGGGCGCCATCGAGCCGGACTGGTCGATGCAGAGGATGACGTCCTTCTTCACCGCGCGCTGGGCCCGGGCGTAGCCGACCAGCCGCTCGGGCACGACGGTGCCGTGCTCGGGCAGGTAGTTCTTCAGGTTGGCCCGGATCGTCCGGTCCCAGTCGATGTCCCGGTGGCGCGGCCGGTTCACCCGGGCGCTGCGGTCGAGGGCGCCGCCCACGGTGGCCCTGGTCCGGTCGGCGAGCCGGCGCTCCAGGTCGGCGACCACCTTGCCGACCACGGCCCTGGCGCTCTCCCGGGTGGTCTCGGGCAGCGCGTGCTTGAGCGAGAGCAGGGTGCCGACCAGGTGCACGTCCGGTTCGACGGCCTCCAGCATCTCCGGCTCCAGCAGCAGCCGGTCCAGGCCGAGTCGGGTGATCGCGTCCTGCTGCATCAGCTGGACGACGGTGGACGGGAAGTACTCGCGGATGTCGCCGAGCCAGCGGGCCACCTGCGGGGCCGAGCCGCCGAGCCCGGCGCTGCGGCGCCCGCCGCGCGGGGGCCGGCCGGCCTCGTCGGGGCTGCCCCGGTAGAGCGCGGCCAGGGCGCCGTCCATCGCGGCGTCGCGGCCGCGCAGGGTGCAGCCGGTGCCGTCGGCCTCGCCGCCGAGCACCAGGCGCCAGCGGCGCAGCCGTTCGTCGGTCGTGGTCGCCATCGGGTCCTCCTCCTTCGGTCGATTGTCGCGGCGGTCAGGTGTTGCGGCCGGTGGCCTGCCGCGGGATCTTCGGGCGGACGCCGAGCAGCAGGGCCAGCACCGGGACGGCGGCGTCGGCGCGGTCCCGGTCGAGTTCGCCGGCCGTCTCGGGTGCCGGCGGGGCCACGCCGAGCGGGCCGGCCGCGACCCGGCCGCCGATGGTGGTGCGCACGCCCGCCTCCAGCCCGGCGAAGGTGCGGCGCAGCAGCGGCAGGACGTCGGTGAAGACCTCGGCGCCGACGCCGGTCAGCCACTCGTCCAGCAGGGCGAGCAGCCGGGGGTCGTGCAGCAGCAGGGCGCCGCCGCCGGTGAGGAAGCCCTCGACCCAGCCGGCCGCGTCCGCCGGGGCGCTGGCGACGGACAGCACCAGCCGCAGCCGTCGGCCGGCCTCCTTGGAGTCCAGCCGGCCGTCGTCCAGCAGCAGCCGGACAGCGCGGCCGCGCAGCAGGCCGGGGGCGCCGGTGGCCGGTCCGCCGGCGGGCTCGCGACGGGCCAGCGACCGCAGGGCGGCGGCCCAGCGGTCGGCCAGGCCGTCGGTCTCCGCGGAGGCTCCCGGGGAGTCTCCCGGGGCGGCTTGTCCGGAGGCATCCGGGTCGAGCAGGGCGATCGCGCCGTGCACCTCGTCGATCCGGGCGCGCATCGCCGCCGCGCTCTCCGCGTCCAACCCGACGCAGGCGGGCGGCAGTCCGACGCAGACCCGCTCGGCCAGGCCCGCGGCGGCCCCGGCCAGCGCGCCGTGGTCGGTGCCGCGCACGTCGCCGTAGCGCAGTGCGCGGACCAGCGCGGGCAGCGCGCCCGCCAGGTGCGCGACGTCGGTGTCCAGGGCCGCGCAGTCGGCGAGCACCCGCATCACGGCGGGCAGCGCACCGGACAGCCCGGCCAGCAGGCAGGTCTCCACCAGGCCGGTCAGCTCGGCGAGTTCGACGGCGGCCCGGGCGGTGCCGACCGCCTTGTTGACGGCGGCCTCCTCGACCGTGGTGCCCCACTGGGCGGCCTCGGCGATCCGGACCGCGAACTCGGGCTGCCAGCACAGCCGCCAGCTCTCCCGGAAGGTCCCGGTGGAGTTGACCGCGGAGCGGGCCGGCACGCCCCACTCGACGCCCAGCAGCCGCAGCCGGTGCAGCAGCCGCGAGCGGGCCGCGTCGGTGTCCTTGCGCAGGTCGAGGTCGAGGTCCCGCGCCGCGGCCGCGGGCTTGAGCCGCAGCGAGCGCTGCAGCCGGGCGAGGTCGCGCTGCAGCGGCACCGCCGGTGCGGCCTCCGGGACTTCGCCGAGCTCGTCGCCGACCACCAGGCGGTCCCGGACGAGTTCCAGGGCGACGTCCGAGCCCTCGCAGAGCACCGCGCGGACGGCGTCCAGGGTCTCGGTCAGCCCGGCGAGCGGGCGACCGCGCAGCACGGCCAGGGTCTCGGCGAGCCGGACCGCCTCGATGACGTGCGCGGAGGAGACCGGGTGGTCCTCGGCGCGCAGCAGCTCGGCGGCCCGGGTGAGCCAGCGCGGGACCGGGTCGCCCTCGGTGGTGAACAGGTGGTGGTACCAGCCGGGCGACTGGATGCCCGCGCCGTAGCCGGTGGCCTGGGAGAGCCGACGGTGCGTCCACGGGATCCAGGTGATGTCCGCCTTCGCCTTCTTCGGCAGTTCGGCGAGCAGTGCCCGGTCGTGGGCGACGGTGGGCATCGTCGCCAGCGCGGGGACGTGGAAGGCCCCGCAGACCACGGCGATCCGGCGGTGTCCGGCGCGCCGGGCGGCGCGGATCTGCTGGCGCATGTACGCCTCGCGCAGCCGGTCCCGGCGGGACTCGCCGAGGCCCTCGGCGCGCAGCGCGGCCATCGCCTCGGCGACGGCGGCGAAGGGCGCCAGCGCGTCCGCGCCGGGGGCGCGGTGCTCGACCACGTCCTCCCACCAACGCTCCGGGTCGTCGTGACCGGCGGCCTCGGCGAGCAGCGCCAGCGGGTCGGCGGGCAGCTCGTCGGGGCGGTCCCCGTCGGCGGGCAGCTCGTCGGGGCGGTCCCCGTCGGCGGAGTCGGCGGGCGCGAAGCCGTACCCGGCGGGCAGGTCGATGAAGCGGACCGGCAGGTCGCGGTCCACGGCGTGGCGGATCGCCACCCACTCCGGGGAGAACTCGGCGTACGGCCAGAACGCGGCCTTCGCCGGGTCGTCCACCGCGTGGGCGAGCAGGGCGACCGGCGGTACCAGGTCCTTCTCGGCGGCGAGGTGGACGACGGCGTCGGCCTCCGCCGGGCCCTCGATCAGCACCGCGTCCGGCTGCCACTGCACCAGCGCGGCGGCCACCGCCCGGGCCGAGCCGGGCCCGTGGTGCCGGATGCCCAGCAGGGCGACCTCGGTGTCCTTCATACGGCCACCTCGCGGGCGGCGCGGTAGAAGTCCTTCCAGCCGTCGCGCTCGCGCACCACCCCTTCGACGTACTCGTGCCAGACCGCCTGGTCCGCCACCGGGTCGCGGACGACCGCGCCGAGGATGCCGGCCGTCACGTCCCCGGCGCGCAGCACGCCGTCGCCGAAGTGGGTGGCCAGGGCCAGGCCGTTGGTCACCACCGAGATCGCCTCGGCGGTGGAGAGGGTGCCGCTCGGGGTCTTGACCTTCGTCCGGCCGTCCACGGTCAGGCCTGCCCGCAGCTCGCGGAAGACCGTCACCACGCGCCTGATCTCCTCGGCGCCGCCGGGCAGTTCGGGCAGGTCGAGGGAGCGGCCGAGCTGGTTGACCCGGCGGGTGACGATGTCGACCTCCTCGTCCAGCGAGCCCGGCAGCGGCAGCACCACGGTGTTGAAGCGGCGGCGCAGCGCGCTGGACAGCTCGTTGACGCCCCGGTCGCGGTCGTTGGCGGTGGCGATCACGTTGAAGCCGCGCACGGCCTGGGTCTCGCTGCCCAACTCCGGTACCGGCAGCGTCTTCTCGGACAGGATGGTGATCAGGCTGTCCTGCACGTCGGCCGGGATGCGGGTGAGCTCCTCGATCCGGGCCAGCTTGCCGTCCGCCATCGCCCGCATCAGCGGCGAGGGCACCAGGGCGTCCCGGCTGGGGCCGTGGGTGAGCAGCTGGGCGTAGTTCCAGCCGTACCGGACGGCCTCCTCGGGGGTGCCGGCGGTGCCCTGCACCAGCAGGGTGGAGTCGCCGCTGATCGCGGCCGCCAGGTGCTCGGACACCCAGGTCTTCGCGGTGCCGGGCACGCCGAGCAGCAGCAGCGCCCGGTCCGTCGCCAGGGTGGTGACGGCGACCTCGACGACGCGGCGCGGGCCGATGTACTTGGGGGTGATCCGGGTGCCGTCGGGCAGCTCGCCGCCGAGCAGGTACGTCGCCACGGCCCACGGCGAGAGCTTCCAGCGCTCGGGGCGCGGACGGTCGTCCTGCGCGGCCAGCGCGGCCAGTTCGCCGGCGAAGGCGTCCTCGGCGTGCTGCCGCAGAACGTCGGTCATGGGGGCTCCTTCGGGTCGGCCGCCGGGCGCACGGATGCCCGGGCGGCAGGGTGATCGGGGGGAGCCAGGTCGGCGTCCCGGCCTGTGGGAACCACCTTGCAACGTGCCACTGACAACGGCCGGACCGGTCCGGACGGGCAGTCAGCCGCTGTCAGTGCCCCCGCCTACCGTCGGTCGCATGGAGGAACGCTGGAGCACCGAACACGTCCTGTCCCTGGCGCCTGACGCCGCGTCGCAGAAGGCCGCGGGCAAGCTGTCCTCGCCCGCGCCCTGGTCCGGGACGGGCACCGACGGCACCGCACTCTGGGGCGAGTGCCGGGGCAGCGGCCGCACGCCGTACCGCACCGTGATCGAACTCGCCACGCCCGCCTACCAGTGCAGCTGCCCCAGCCGGAAGTTCCCGTGCAAGCACGCGCTCGGGCTCCTCCTGCTGTGGAGCGGCGCCCCCGAGGCCGTGCCGGCCGGGGAGCCCGCCGAGTGGGCGGCCGACTGGCTCAAGGCCCGCCGGGAGCGCGCCGAGAAGCGCGCGGCGCCCCCGGCCGACCCGGAGGCCGCCCGCCGCCGGGCCGAACGGCGCGGCGCCCGGGTCGCGGCCGGCGCGGCCGAGCTGCGGCTACGGCTGGCCGACCGGATCCGGCACGGCCTGGCCGACCAGTCCACGGCCGGGCCCTGGGAGGAGGTCGCGGCCCGGATGGTCGACGCCCAGGCCTCCGGACTGGCCACCCGGGTGCGGGAGTTGGACACCCTGCCGGAGGAGCGGCTGCTGGAGGAGTACGCGATGCTCCACCTGCTGGCCACCGCCGCCACCCGGGTCGACGAGCTGCCGCCCGAGCTGGCCGCCACCGTCCGCGCCCGGGTCGGCTACACCCTGGACGCCGCCGAGGTGCTCGCCGGGCCGACCGTCCGGGACCGCTGGCTGGTGCTCGGCAGCCGCGACACTTCCGACGAGCGGCTCACCACCCGCCGCATCTGGCTGCGCGGCGCCAAGACCGGCCGCCCCGCCCTGCTGCTCGCCTTCGGCCGCCCCGGCCAGGCCCCCGAACTCGCCCTGCCCACCGGCCACCTGCTGGAGGCCGAACTCGGCTACCACCCCGGCGCCCGCCCGCTGCGCGCCGCGCTCGGCACCCGCTACGGCGCCCCCGAACCCGGCCCGACCGAAGCGCCCGCCGGACTCACCGTCGCCGAGGCGGTGGCCGGGTACGGCACCGCGGTGGCCGACGACCCGTGGCTGGACAGCTGGCCGACCGTGCTCGCCGGGGTCGTCCCGGTCCGCACTCCGGACGGCTGGCACCTGACGGACGGCCACCACACCGTGCCCGTCCGCGCCTCGGCCGTCCCGGAGGCGGCACTGTGGCGGCTGGCCGCGGTCTCCACCGGCCGCCCGCTGACCGTCTTCGGCGAGTACGGCCACCAGGGCTTCGCCCCGGTCACGGCCTGGACCGCCGAGCACCGCCCGGTCGGCCTCACCTCTGCCTAAAGGCGTGTCTTGCGGATCCTTGCCGGGGCCGCGACGCTCCCCCAGCCTTCGGCCGGGAGGTACCCGCAGGGCACAAGCGCACCTCGCCGCGTTGTCGTCGGTCGCCAATGTCCCCCAGCCTTCGGCCGGGAGGTGCCCCCACCGCGGTGGCTCCGCCCCCAGCCTTCGGCCGGGAGGTGCCCCCACCTCCGCCTTGCGATGCACGCACCCCAACGCCGCGGCCTGATCCGACAAAACCCACAAGACACGCCTAGGAGCACCGACGATGACGATCACCCAGGACCCGTGGGAGCCGCTGCGGACCAGCGCCCTGCTCGGCACCGACCGGCGCCCGCTCCCGGCCACCGCCCTGCCGCTCGCCGACACCGTGGACCGGTCCGATCCGGCCACCGCCCTGCTGGAGCTGGCCGCGCTGGCCACCGTCCGCCGCCGGGCCGGCGCCCTGCCCGTACCGGCCGCCGGGCCGCCCGGGCCGCCCGCGCCCGAGGACCCCCGCCCGGAGATGCCCGAGGCCGCCGCCCGCCGGCTGGCCGTCCTGCTCGCCGGGCGTACCGGCGGCAACGGCGGAGGCACCCTGGCCAACCTGGCCGAGTTGCTGCCGCAGTGGCTCACCACCGCCCGGTTGGAGGGCCTGCGCCCGCCCGCCGCGCTGATACCCGGGCTGCTCGACGCCGCCCGCGCGCGCAGCGAACTGCGCGGCGACGCCGTCGCGTTGGCCGGTCCGCTGGGCCGCTGGCTGGCCTCGCACAACCCGGACTGGCGGTTCGTGCTGCGCACCGCCGCCCCCGAGCCGGACCGGCAGCCGGACGACCCGGCCGACCACCGGCTGTGGCACGAGGGCCTGTTCGCCGAGCGGGTCACCCACCTCACCCTGCTGCGCCGCAGCGACCCGGCCGCCGGGCTGGAGCTGCTGCGCAGCACCTGGTCCACCGAGCGCGCCGAGGACCGGCTGCTCTTCCTGGACGCCCTGCAGGACGGCCTCTCCCCCGCCGACGAACCGTTCCTGGAGGCCGCCCTCGGCGACCGCAGCAAGAACGTCCGCGCCACCGCCGCCGAGCTGCTCTCCACGCTGCCCGGCTCCGCCCTCGCGCTGCGGATGGCCGAGCGGGCACAGGCCGCCGTCCGCCTCGCCGAGAGCGGCACCCACCTGCTGGTCACCCCGCCCGCCGAGTGCGACGAGCGGATGCAGCGCGACGGGATCGCGCCCAAGTCCCCCACCGGGCGCGGCGAACGGGCCTGGTGGTTCGGCGAGGTGGTGGCCGCCGCGCCGCTCGCGACCTGGTCGCGGAGCACCGGCCTGACGCCCGAGCAGCTGCTCGCACTGCGGGTCGGCGACAGCGTGGACGCGACCAGCAGCAGCTGGGCCGACGACCTGCGCGAGGCCTGGGCCCGCGCCGCCGTCCGCCAGAACGACGCCGCATGGGCCCGGGCGCTGCTCGGCCCGGCCCCCGTACCGCCCGCCCGCGGCGCCGGACGGGCCCGCACCCCGCGGGTCACCGGGGCCCCGGCCAAGCTGCTGGCCGTCCTGCCGCCCGAGGAGCGGGCCGCCTGGACGGCCGCCTTCATCGAGGTGCACGGCCTGGGCGAGGCCTTCCAGCTGCTCGGCGCCTGCGCCACCCCGTGGACACCGCCGCTGTCCACCGCCGTGGTGACGGCACTGGCCCGGGCCGCCGCCTCCGGCGCGTACCCGTGGAGCCACAGCGGGGTGCTCGGAATGACGGAGCGCGCGCTCGCCCCGGAGACGGCCGCCGCGGTGGAGGAGCTGGCCGTCGGGGCCGCCCCGGACTCCGCCTGGTCGGAGACCTTCGCCCGGCTGGCCGGGACGCTACGTTTCCGGGCGGCGATGCTGAACGAGCTGAGGCCGGCCGAACCGGCGCCCTGAGCCGCGCGACCGACTCGCGCCCCGAGCACGGCGGAGCGGGCCGGTCCGCACCGGGACCGCCCGCTCGTCGTGCCGAAGTTCAGCTGGCGGTGCGCAGGTTGGCCTCGACCCAGGCCACCACGTCCCGGGTGGGCGTGCCCGGGGTGAAGATGTCCGCGACGCCCATCGCCTTGAGCTCGGCGATGTCCTCGTCCGGGATGATCCCGCCGCAGAAGACCTTGATGTCCTCCGCGTCGCGCTCCTTCAACAGCTCCAGAACCCGCGCGCACAGCGTCATGTGGGCGCCGGAGAGGATCGACAGCCCGATGCCGTCCGCGTCCTCCTGGATCGCGGTGTCGACCACCTGCTCGGGCGTCTGGTGCAGCCCGGTGTAGATGACCTCCATACCGGCGTCGCGCAGGGCGCGCGCAATGACCTTGGCGCCACGGTCGTGACCGTCGAGCCCAGGCTTGGCGACCACCACACGGATCGGCCCCGACACACTCATCACTGCCTCCTGGACCTCGTCGTCCACTATCCGACCGGACCTTGTGGGCCCACGGGTGCGGTTAACGCTCGATAACCAACCAACCTGAGGGGAGATTAGCGCCACCCGGCCCGGTTGGCCGCGCCGCCTCCCAAGAGGAGGGCAAAGTCACAGCCCCAGGCCTTGCTACCAGTGGGTACACCCGTCCTCGGACCCTCCGTACAGACACGGCGCGCCCCCCTACCGACCTCTTGACAACCGGGGGTTTTTCCGGGGCGTCGACCTTGCGACTACAGTCACGGCTGTTTTCCCTCTCGCTCGACGACGCGCCCGAGGCCCACCGAGGAGGCAGCCCCCGATGGCTCCCGAAGCAGCCGCCCGCCCGACCCGTGCGGAGCTGCGCCTCGCCGCCCGCGAGCAGTCCCGCGCCCAGCGCCGCGGCGCCGCCAAGGCGGCCACCCGGGCCGCGCTGTTCCGGGTCGCGGTCCCCTCGGTCGCCGCGCTCGGGGTCGCCGGGGCCGCGGCCGTCACGGTGGTCCAGGAGCAGCCCGACCGGGTGCCGTCGCAGGCGACGGCCGCCGACGCCCCGGACAGCACCGCCGCCCGGCAGAGCGCGCAACAGGCGGTCACCTCCGGCGACCAGACCCAGGCCTCGCGCGGCGACGCCCGTCAGCCGCTGGCCGGCGCCCAGCCCGGCGACGCCCAGCCCACCGGCACCCCGACGGCCCAGCCCACCGCCGATCCGGCCAAGCCCAAGGTGGTCATGCCGGTCGCCCAGCACGGCCTCGGCGAGCTGTTCGGCGCGGCCGGCACCCACTGGGCCAAGCGGCACACCGGCATCGACTTCCCGGTGGACGGCGGCTCCGAGGTCTACGCCGTCACCGACGGCACGATCCGGACGCAGTGGAACCCGTTCTACGGCTACATGTCGATCCTGAAGATGTCCGACGGCACCGAGGCCTGGTTCTGCCACCTGCGCGCCTACAAGGTGCGCAAGGGCCCGGTGAAGCAGGGCGACGTGATCGCCTTCGTCGGCAGCAGCGGCAACAGCACCGGGCCGCACCTGCACTTCGAGATCCGGCCGCCGGGCAGCGGGCCGGTCGACCCGCTGCCCTGGTTCCTCTCGAACGGGCTCGATCCGCGCTAGCGGTTCAGACCTTCGCCACGCGGTTCAGAGCTTCTCGACGGGCGCGTAGCGCAGCAGCAACTGCTTGCGCCCCTCGGTGCCGAAGTCGACCGTGGCCTGCGCCCGGTCGCCGACGCCGGTGACGCCCACCACGGTGCCCAGCCCGAAGGTGTCGTGGGTGACCCGGTCGCCGACCGCGAGCGAGACGGCCTCGCGCTCCACCACCCTTCCGGCGCGCCGCGCCGACTGGCCCCAGCCCGCCTTGGGCGGGGCGGCCGCCGACGAGGAGCGCGAACTCCCGCCCCCGGACGAGGACTTGCCCCAGGACGAGCCCGAGGAGAAGCCGCGCTGGACCGGCGCCTGCGCCGCCCCCGTCCGCTTCCACTCGACCAGCGTCTCCGGGATCTCCTCCAGGAACCGCGAGGCCGGGTTGTAGGCCGGCTGCCCCCAGGCGCTGCGCAGCACCGAGCGGGTCAGGTAGAGCCGCTCCCGGGCGCGGGTGAGCCCCACGTACGCGAGCCGGCGCTCCTCCTCCAGCTCCTTGACCTGGTTGAGCGCCCGCATGTGCGGGAAGATCCCGTCCTCCATGCCGGTCAGGAAGACCACCGGGAACTCCAGGCCCTTGGCGGTGTGCAGGGTCATCATCGTGATGACGCCCTGCCCCTCCTCGTCCTCGTCCGGGATCTGGTCGGAGTCGGCGACCAGCGCGACCCGCTCCAGGAAGTCGGCCAGCGAGCCGACCGGCGGCGTGCCCTCCTCCCCGGCGTCCGGCCGCTCGCCCGGGTCCTGCTCGTACTCCAGGGCGACGGAGGCGAGCTCCTGCAGGTTCTCCACCCGGGTCTCGTCCTGCGGATCGGTGGAGGCCTGGAGCTCGGCCAGGTAGCCGGTCTCCTCCAGGACGGCCTCCAGCACCGCCGCCGGGCCCGCGCCCGACTCGACGACCTGGCGCAGCCCGGCCATCAGGGTGTTGAACTTCTTGACCGCGTTGGCCGAGCGCGCGGCCATCCCGTACGCCTCGTCCACCCGCAGCAGCGCCTGGGCGAAGGAGATCCGCTCCCGCGCGGCCAGCGCGTCGACCATCGCCTCGGCCCGCTCGCCGATGCCGCGCTTGGGCACGTTGAGGATCCGGCGCAGCGGCACGGTGTCCTCCGGGTTGGAGAGCACCCGCAGGTACGCCAGGACGTCCCGGACCTCCTTGCGCTCGTAGAAGCGCACCCCGCCGACCACCTTGTACGGCAGGCCGACCCGGATGAACACCTCCTCGAACACGCGGGACTGGGCGTTGGTGCGGTAGAAGATCGCGACGTCGCCGGGCCTGGCCTCGCCCTTGTCGGTGAGCCGGTCGATCTCGTCGGCGATGAACTGGGCCTCTCCGTGCTCGTCGTCCGCGACGTAGCCGACCACCTTCTCGCCGTGGTCGCCGGCCGTCCAGAGCTTCTTCTCGCGGCGGTTGGCGTTGCGCTCGATGACGGCGTTGGCGGCGCTGAGGATGGTCTGGGTGGAGCGGTAGTTCTGCTCCAGCAGGATCGTGGTCGCGTTCGGGTAGTCCTCCTCGAACTGGAGGATGTTGCGGATGGTCGCGCCGCGGAAGGCGTAGATCGACTGGTCCGCGTCACCGACCACGCACAGCTCGGCCGGCGGAACCTCGGCGAGGTGGGCGGCGGCCGGGTTCACGAAGTCGCCGTCCGCGGTGCGCTTCGGCGCGGCCGCGACGGACCCGCCGCTCAGCTCGCGCACCAGCATGTACTGGGCGTGGTTGGTGTCCTGGTACTCGTCGACCAGGATGTGCCGGAACCGGCGGCGGTAGTGCTCGGCGACGTCGGGGAAGGCCTGCAGCAGGTTCACCGTCGTCATGATGATGTCGTCGAAGTCCAGCGCGTTGGCCTCGCGCAGCCGCCGCTGGTACAGCGCGTACGCCTCGGCGAGCTTCTTCTCCATCGGGTTGGCGGCCTGGTCGGCGAAGGTCTCCTCGTCGATCAGCTCGTTCTTGAGGTTGCTGATCTTCGCGGTGAAGGACTTCGGCGGGAACTGCTTCGGGTCCAGGTCGAGGTCGCGGCAGACCAGCGACATCAGCCGCTGCGAGTCGGCCGAGTCGTAGATCGAGAAGCTGGAGGTGAAGCCCAGCACCTTGGACTCGCGGCGCAGGATCCGCACGCAGGCGCTGTGGAAGGTGGACACCCACATCGCCCGGGCGCGCGGGCCGACCAGCGCCTCGACGCGCTCGCGCATCTCGCCGGCGGCCTTGTTGGTGAAGGTGATCGCCAGGATCTCGCCCGGCTGCACCCCGCGGGCGCCCAGCAGGTGCGCGATCCGGTGGGTCAGCACCCGGGTCTTGCCGGAGCCGGCGCCGGCCACGATCAGCAGCGGCGAGCCCGCGTGCAGCACCGCCTCGCGCTGGGGGTCGTTCATCCCCTCCAGCAGCTGCGCCGGGTCCACCACCGTCCGGGCGGCGCCGTTGCGGTACCAGGCGTCCCGCTCGGCCTGGGCAGCGTGGTCGGTCTGGAACAGCCCCTCCGGGATGGCCTCCTCGTAGGCGTCGTACGGGACGTCGTCCTCGTACGGCGGGGGCTCCTCGTCGACGGCGTCGATGGGTGCTGCGGGCTGCTTCGACCCGGCGGCGGGTGCCTCGAAACCGGGGAGCGGGAGGTCGTCAAAGAGGCTACTCATGGCACATCGAGTCTATGGCCACCCACCGACAAGCCCGTCCGGTCCGAGGAATCGGACCGGACGGGCTTGCCCCGGGGGCCGAGGACGCCCGGCGCCGCGGCTCAGACCAGACGGCGGGCGGTGGCCCAGCGGGTGAGCTCGTGGCGGTTGCTGAGCTGGAGCTTGCGCAGGACGGCGGAGACGTGGCTCTCGACGGTCTTCACCGAGATGAAGAGCTGCTTGGCGATCTCCTTGTAGGCGTAGCCGCGGGCGATCAGCCGCAGCACCTCGCGCTCGCGCTGGGTGAGGCGGTCGAGGTCCTCGTCCACCGGCGGGGTGTCGGTGGCGGCGAAGGCGTCCAGGACGAAGCCGGCCAGCCGGGGCGAGAAGACCGCGTCGCCGTCGGCGATCCGGAAGATCGCGTCGACCAGGTCGGTGCCGGTGATGGTCTTGGTGACGTAGCCGCGCGCGCCGCCGCGGATGACGCCGATGACGTCCTCGGCGGCGTCCGAGACGGACAGCGCCAGGAACTTCACCCCGCCCTGCTCGCCCATCACGCCGACCGAGCGGCGCAGCACCTCGACGCCGCCGCCGCCGGGCAGGTGGACGTCCAGCAGCACCACGTCCGGCCTGGTCTCGGCGACCACGCGGACCGCCGAGTCCACGTCGTCGGCCTCGCCGACCACGTCGATGCCGGTCACCTCGGTACGGCCGATCTCGGCCCTGACCCCCGTCCGGAACATCCGGTGGTCGTCCACCAGGACGACCCTGGCCGTGCGCTCCGGCGCTGCCTCAGTCATTCGTTCTCTCCATCTCCAGCTCGACCTCGGTGCCGCCGCCCGCCGCCGGCCGCACCCGAGCGGTGCCGCCGTGGCGCTTCATCCGGCCGATGATCGACTCCCGTACGCCCATCCGGTCCTCGGGCACCGTGTCGGGGTCGAAGCCGGGGCCGTGGTCGCGGATGAACACCGACACCGTCCTCCCCTCCACCTCGGCGTAGACCTGGACCGGTCCCCCGCCACCGTACTTGGCCGCGTTGACGGTCGCCTCCCTCGCGGCCTGCATCTGTGCCGAGATCTTCTCGTCCATCGGGCAGTCGCCGACGATCACCAGCTCGACCGGGACGCCGTGCCGGTCCTCGACCTCGGCGACGGCGGCGCGCAGGGTCTCCGCCATGGTGTCCGGCGCGGCCTCGGCGGCGGCCTCCGGGCGGTACAGCCACAGCCGCAGCTCGCGCTCCTGGGAGCGGGCCAGCCGGAGCACCTCCTTGGGGTCCTCGGCCCGACGCTGGATCAGGGTCAGGGTGTGCAGCACCGAGTCGTGGATGTGCGCGGCGATCTCGGCGCGCTCCTGGGCGCGGATGCGGGCGGTGCGCTCGGCGCCGAGGTCCTGCCACATCCGCAGGCCGTACGGGCCGAGCAGCACCAGCACGCCGGCCAGCACCGCGAGCGAGGCCTCGATCACCGAGCCGAGCGGGGAGCCGCTGCCCTGCATGGCGAGCAGCGCGATGGTGCCGGCCACCGCGAGCAGCACGCCGGCGCCGACCCGGGTGTAGGCGCCGCGCCGCTTCTCGCCCTCCTCGATGCCGAACCAGCGCTGCCAGCGCGAGTCGTCGGCCTGCCGCCACACCAGCGCGACGCCGACGCCGATCGCCAGCAGCGGCCAGGTGTACGGCTTGGCGGTCTGCCAGCCGAGCACGTTCAGCAGGGCGATCAGGCCGATCACGAGCATGACCAGGGCGGCGAGCTGGCCGATGCCGCCCTGCCCGTTCTTGCCGACGGGCCGGGCGGCGGCCTCGGCGGCCCCCGCGGCCTCGCCCTCGACGGCGGGCGGGGTGACCGGCTCGCCC
Source organism: Kitasatospora sp. NPDC058190 (assembly GCF_042883685.1). Lineage (NCBI taxonomy): Bacteria > Bacillati > Actinomycetota > Actinomycetes > Kitasatosporales > Streptomycetaceae > Kitasatospora > Kitasatospora sp. NPDC058190. Next base: position 18,218 of record NZ_JBHVVI010000011.1, on the reverse strand, counting down.
TGGAGGGCGTGCTGGAGCAGTTCGCGCAGCCGGCCGACCCAGCCGCCGCCGGACTTGGTCAGCGGGGTGCCCGGCCGCAGCCAGGGCGAGGTCGGGATGTAGACGCCGTTGACGTTCACCCAGTACGTGCCGCCGCGCTGCGCGGGCTCGCCGATGCCGATCGGCACCACGAACCAGAACGCGGCGTACAGCAGCGCGCCGATCCCCTGCGCGAAGAACAGCAGGACGAAGGCGAGCCGCACCCAGCGGACCGGCAGCCCGAGGTGCACCGCCAGACCGTGCGCGACGCCGCCCAGCATCCGCCCCTGCGGGCTGCGGTAGAGCCGGCGGTACGGCGGCCGCCCGCCGTCGGGCGCGTTCGGGTCACCGCCGGCCGACGACGTGGTGTCGGGGGCGAGGGGTCGGGGATCGGTACCGGGTGCTGCCACGGCACCGATGGTTCCACGCGGGGGCCCGCGGGCGCATCAGGGTGTGTCCCCCACGCTTATCAGGGACAAGTCAGGGTACGGGCAGGGCCGCACCCGGTTGGGCCGGACCACCGCCTGCGGGAAGGATGGTGCCCATGACCGAGGACCACCGCATCCAGGAGGCCGGGCCCGCCGCCCCGCCGGAACCGGACCGCCCGCCGCTGACCCGGGCCGAGCACCACCGCGTGGTGGCCGGCGTCTGCGGCGGTCTCGGGCGTCATCTGGACATCGACCCGGTGGTCTTCCGGGTGGTCACCGTGGTGCTCTGCCTCTCCGGCGGCCTCGGACTGTTCCTGTACGGCCTGGCCTGGCTGATCGTCCCGACCGAGGGCGCCGCCGACGGTACGGGCCGGGGCGCGCGCACCGAGCTCCAGCGGGTGCTCACCGGCCGGGTCGACGGCCAGTCGGTCGGCGCGGTGCTGCTGACCGTGATCGGCACCGGGGTGTTCTTCTCCTCGATGGGCGACGGCGACCAGCTGTTCCCGCTGCTGCTGCTCGGCGGCCTGGTCTTCCTGGCGGTGCGCTACGACCCGGACCGCCGCCGCGGCCGGATCCGCGGCCGCCGCGGCGGCCCGTACGACCGCCACTTCCCCGAGGGCGAGGGCCACGGCTGGCCGCGCCCGCCGCAGGACGAGGCGGCCCGCGCCCAGCACGCCGCCGACCAGGCCGCCGGGAGGGTCCCCGCCGACTCCCCCGCCCCCGGCCCGAGCGGTTACCTGTGGGACCCGCGCCACCCCGAGCGCAACCCGTACGGCGAGGCCGCCCCCACCTCCTCGGCCACGACTCCCCCATGGGGGTCCCCCCGGCCGGAGGCTGGGGGAGGCACGAAGGTGCCGCCGCCCGGCAGCCCGGCCCAGCCCTGGTGGCAGCGCGCCGACCTGCCGGAGGGCGACCCGCTGCGCAAGGAGCGCCCGGAGCGCCGCCGCGATCCGGCCGTGGTCCGGCACCCCAAGGAGCGCTCGGCGCTCGGCTTCTTCGGCTTCCTGCTGGCGATCGGCGCGGCCACCGCGGTCTGGTCCGCCTCGGTCGGCCACACCGACGTCACCAGGCTGAGCACGGTCGTGCTGGCCACCGGTCTGCTGGTGATCGGCCTGACCCTGCTGCTGGCCGCGAAGTTCGGCAAGGCCCGCAAGCTCGCGGTGCTGGGCCTGCTGGCCACCCTGGCTCTGGCCTTCGTCGGCCACGCGCCGCACACCGTGCAGGACGCCATCGGCGACCGCTCGTGGACGGTCACCTCGGCCGCCGACCTGAAGGACCGCTACAACCTCGGCGCCGGCGACATCCGGCTGGACCTGGCCGGGCTCGACCCCGCCGGGAGCACCCTCACCACCAAGGTCGACCTCGGCGCCGGTCAGCTGACCGTCACCCTGCCGCCGGACGTCACGGTGAACCTGGTGGCCCGGGTCGGCCTCGGCAGCATCAACGTCCCCGGCGACCGCAACGACAGCACCGGGCGGCACACCTACGTGCTCGACCCGCCGGCCGGTCATCGGTCCAAGGGCACGCTCGACCTCGAACTCGGCATCGGCATCGGCGACATCAAGGTGGTCCAGCAGTGAGGAAGCACCGGCTCGACCTGTTCTCGCTGATCGCGGGCGCACTGTTCACGGTGATCGCCGTGGTCTACCTGGTGGCGGCGCTCGACGACCGGTCGGTGAACGGACGGATCGTCGTCCCGGTCACCTTCATCGTGCTGGGCGTGGGCGGCCTGGCCGGCGCGGTGGTGGCGGTGGCCCGGCGCAACCGGCCCGACCGCGAGGACTGAGGCGCGGAGGACCGAGGCCTGTCCGACGCCCGGCTCCGGGGCCCGGCCCTCAGCTCTGCAGCGGGCCCAGGGTCAGCTTGTCCCCGTCCTTGCTGACGGTGTACCTGGGCAGCGGCTTGACCGCCGGCCCGTTGACCACCGCGCCGGTCGCGGCGTCGAACCGGGAACCGTGACACGGGCAGTACAGCTGGCCGTTCTTCGGCGCGTCCACCGCGCAGCCGGAGTGGGTGCACACCGAGGAGAGGGCGCAGTACTGGCCCGCCTTGGGCTGCACGATGTAGACGGCGTCCCCGGTGGCCGGGTCCTTGACCTGCGCCGAGCCGCCGACCGGCACCTTCGCCGCGGGCACCGAGGGGCCCTGCGCCGAGGGGCCCTGCGCCGAGGGGGCGGGCGCCGTCACGGCGGAGGCGGGGGCCGCGGACTGCTTGGGGGCGGCCTGCTTCCTCCGGCCGAGGGTCCGGGTCAGCGAGCCGGTCAGCAGCCCGGCGCCGCCGATCGCGACAGCCGCGATCCCGCCGTCCACCAGCGCCCGGCGCTTGACGTGGCCCTCGGCCAGCCCGCGCTCCCGGTCCCGCCCGGCCCGGCGGGCCAGGTAGCCGTCCACCGACAGGTACGGCGTGCCGGCCAGCAGCAGCGGGGTCCAGGCCATCAGGTAGCCGAGGTCGTTGCCGAGGTAGTAGGGCGAGACGCTCCAGCTGACGGTGAGCCAGAGGCTCAGGTTGATCAGCGCGCCGCCGAGCGCCGCGACCCGGCCCCAGAGGCCGAGCAGGGTGCCGAGGCCGACGGCCAGCTCACCGAAGGCGACCGCGAGGGCGAACAGGGTGGGCGAATCGAGGGCCGGGCCGAGAAGGAAGGAGATCGGGCTGCCGCCGGCCTTGGCCGCCTGGGTCTGCGAGACGAAGGAGGCCGGATCGCCCGTGCCGGCCAGGAAGTGGGAGTCGGAGAGCTTGTCCAGGGCGGCGTAGACGAAGGTGACGCCGAGGAACAGCCGCAAGGGCAGCAACGCGTACGTGGATGCGACCGCCCGCAGCTGGGCCGCCCGGTCGGCCTGGCCGGGCGCGTCACCGTCGACCGCCACGGAGTCACTGGCCTCCGACATCCCTCACACCTTCCTTCGCGGCCTGCCACTCCCTGACAGGTCCGGTCCGCATTCTGCCCGCTCCTGCACGCTTTCGGTGGGACGTCCCACCCGGGCAGGGCAAGAGGTCCCACCCGGAGGAGCGAACGGCCGCGCCGCCGCTCCCCCATACGGGAACGACGGCGCGGCCGTTCAGCACCGGCTCAGCGGCGCGGGAGTGCTACTCCCACTCGATGGTGCCCGGCGGCTTGCTGGTGACGTCGACGACGACGCGGTTCACGTCACGGACCTCGTTGGTGATCCGGGTGGAGATCCGGGCCAGCACGTCGTACGGCAGGCGCGACCAGTCGGCGGTCATGGCGTCCTCGGAGGAGACCGGGCGCAGCACGATCGGGTGACCGTAGGTGCGGCCGTCGCCCTGGACGCCCACGCTTCGGACGTCGGCGAGCAGCACGACCGGGCACTGCCAGATCTCGCGGTCCAGACCGGCCGCGGTCAGCTCCTCGCGGGCGATCGCGTCGGCGTCACGGAGCAGGTCCAGCCGCTCCTTGGTGACCTCGCCGACGATCCGGATGCCCAGACCCGGGCCCGGGAACGGCTGGCGCTGGACGATCTCCTCCGGCAGGCCGAGCTCCTGGCCGACCATCCGGACCTCGTCCTTGAACAGCTTGCGCAGCGGCTCGACCAGCTGGAACTGCAGGTCCTCGGGCAGGCCGCCGACGTTGTGGTGGGACTTGATGTTGGCGGTGCCGGTGCCGCCGCCGGACTCCACCACGTCCGGGTACAGGGTGCCCTGGACCAGGAAGTCGACCGACTCGCCGTGCGCGCCGGCCTCGGCGACGATCTCGGCCTGGGCCTGCTCGAAGACCCGGATGAACTCGCGGCCGATGATCTTGCGCTTCTCCTCGGGGTCGGTGACCCCCTTCAGCGCGTTCAGGAAGCGCTCGGAGGCGTCGACGACCTTCAGCTGGACGCCGGTGGCGGCCACGAAGTCCTTCTCGACCTGCTCGGTCTCGCCCTTGCGCATCAGGCCGTGGTCGACGTAGACGCAGGTCAGCCGGTCGCCGATGGCCTTGTTGACCAGGGCGGCGGCGACCGCGGAGTCGACCCCGCCGGACAGACCGCAGATCGCGCGCTTGTTGCCGACCTGCTCGCGGATCAGGGCGATCTGCTCCTCGACCACGCTGCCGGTGGTCCAGGTCGGCGCGATGCCGGCGCCGCGGTAGAGGAAGTGCTCCAGGATCTGCTGGCCGTGGTCGGAGTGCAGCACCTCGGGGTGGTACTGGACGCCGTACAGGCGGGCCTCGTCGTTCTCGAAGGCCGCGACCGGGACCAGGTCGGTGGAGGCGGTGACGGTGAAGCCCTCCGGGGCGGCGGAGCAGGCGTCGCCGTGCGACATCCACACCGAGTGCTGCGCCGGGACGCCCTCGAACAGGGTGGAGCCGGTGCGGGAGACGACCAGCGGGGTGCGGCCGTACTCGCGGGCGCCGTTGTTGTCGACGGTGCCGCCCAGCGTCTTGGCCATCAGCTGGAAGCCGTAGCACATGCCGAAGACCGGGACACCGGCCTCGAAGATCGCGCGGTCGAGCTGCGGCGCGCCCTCTTCGTAGACCGACGACGGGCCACCGGAGAGGATGATCGCCTTGGGGTTCTTGGCGAGCATCTCGGCGACCGGCATGCTGCTCGGCACGATCTCGCTGTAGACCCGCGCCTCACGCACCCGACGGGCGATGAGCTGGGCGTACTGGGCACCGAAGTCGACCACCAGGACGGTGTCGTTGTCCGGTGCGGACTGGACGGGAATTGCAGAGGACACAGACGGCCTTCCGGCAGCGGTATCGAGGTGTCGCGCTGAACCGCCTCCCCGGCGGGGGCGGCGGCGGCGGACGGGTGTGGGGTGTCTGGACTCCGATTCTACCGGGCTGTCCGGTTTCACTCGTCTGCCCGTCCAAAGAACCGTGACCGGGCGGGCCCGCGCTTCGTTGCTTCTGACGACCGCACGGCCACGCCGCGTCCGCCAGACGCGCCGCCAGCGCCCCCGACCGGGGGCACGCCGTACGGGCTGCAGGACCACGCGTGGAGCTTCACCCCAGTCCACCGGCGCACGTGGCGCCGCCGCCCCGGCCCGCCGGGGAGCGCGGCTCCGTGGGACCGTGCGCGGGTGCCGCGGCCGGCCAGCAGGGGACAGCGACCCCGGCCGCGACTGGGCCCAGAGGTGGGGCGGTCGGCCCCGGGGACGCCCGGGACCGGCCGTCGCACCGAAGGTTCACCCCGGGGCACGCCCCGGGCGCACACCCCTCACCGTCCCGCACTGCTACGCGCGTCCCCGTGCGCCGCAACCACTTCGACCACTACTCACCGTGATCATTCGGCGCGGTGCCCGCCGTAAATGGACTGTGCCGAACTGCGCCGAATCGGTTGCAGAGCAAGCCCTCCGTCCAGCACGATGCTCGGTGTGAACGGTTCTCCCGGCGGCCGGCAGGCTCATCGCGGAGGTCCGGACCGATGTCTCCGCCGCCGCCGTGCCGGAAGGCGACACCGGTTTTCACTTCACGCTCCGTGAGCGGGGGCCCGGCGCAAACCTGCGCGCCGACCGCCGTCGCACAGGCGTGCGCGACCCGCTCCGCCGGCCACCCACGCCGGAGCCGCGAGGACGCGACCCGAAGCCAACCGACACGACGGCGCTCCTCCCCCGGCGCCGTCACCTCCAGCACCGGCGCAGCCCTGACGCCGAGTGCTGAACGACAAAGGGCCCCGTTCCCCCGCGGGGCCCTTTGCCCGTTCCCCGGCCGCGGCCAGGCTGTCAGGGGTCTCGCGTCAGGGGTGGTCGCGCCAGACGCCAGGGTCCACCGGCTCCTCGGGCGGCCGCGGCGGGTGGCCGGGCAGCGGTGTGCCGGCCGGGGACGGCGGCGTCTCGTGCGAGCCGATCACCTCGCTGACCCCGGCCCCGGGTGCCTCCGGCGGCGCGTCCTGCGGTGCGGGGCCCTGCGGCGGCACGCCCTGTGGCGGAACGCCGTACGCCGGACCGCCCGGGTACGGCACCTGCGGCGGCACCGCCCCGTAAGGCCCGTGCGGCGCACCGTACGGCGCGGCACCGGACGCGTACTGGACGACCCGGCCCCGGCCGCCGAGGGCGGAGAGCACCGCGGGCACCACCAGCGCTCCGACCACCGCCCAGACCGCACTGGCCACCAGCACGCTCGGGAACGCCAGGCCCACCGTGGTGTCCTGCGAGGTGGTGCGGCTGCCGGACCCGCCCCAGCTCCCGACCGACGGCATCACGTACGACATCGAGGTGGTCATCAGCCCGCCGGACGCCGCCGAGAGCAGGGTGAGCAGCCCGGCGTACACGGCTGCCAGCCGCAACCGGTCGGCGGCGTCCAGCTGCCGCCGGTACGCCGTCCAGCCGAGGAAGCCCGCCGCGGCGAGCGCCAGCAGCCCCGTCCAGCGCCAGTCGGCGGTCTGGTCGTGCAGGTCGAAGAAGGAGAACTCCGCACCGTCGCCGCCCTGTCCGCGCCAGTCCGGCACGTCCCCGCCCAGGTCGCTGTGGCCCCGGAAGGTGGCGCCCGAGCCGATGCCCAGCAGCACCAGGCCGAGGTTCGGCAGGAAGGCCAGCGAGCTCGCCGTCAGCCGACCGTTGTCGTTGTTGACCGCGACCAGCACGAAGGCCGTCACCGAGGCCAGGCCCAGGGTCAGCGTCAGCGCCCGGCCCGCGGTCAGCGCGGCCACCGCCCAGCCGCGCACCGCCCGGCTGCGCCAGGCGGCCCAGCGCAGCGCGTCGGTGCCGTACACGGCGAAGGTCAGCAGCCCGCCCAGCACCACGGCCCAGCCGACGGCCCACAGCCAGGTGGAGTCGGCGGTGAAGCTCGCCTTCGCGAGGTCGGCGGTGCTGGAGCCGTAGTAGTCGGGGTCGAGTTCACGGCGGTCCGGGTGCCAGGTGGTGCTCCCGACCGCCCCGAGCAGCAGGGTCACCAGGCCGAGGACCAGGGCGGTGCGCAGCGCCTCGCCGGCCGCCTGCGCCCTCGTCAGCTGGGAGCCGTCGGCCTTGCGCCGGCGCAGCCCGGCCCGCAGACCGAGCCAGAGCGCCAGGCACCACAGGACGGTGACGGTCATCGGCACCACCCAGAAGGTGATGTCCATGCGCCCCGCGCTGCCCCGGGACAGCGGGCTCTGGTAGCCGAGCCGGAACGGCGCGCCGAGCGCGTTCAACGCCATCGACAGCATCGCGCCGAAGCGGTGGCCGAAGTCGGGCGCGGGGAAGGCGCCGTCGTAGGTGTAGTCGCCGGGGATGGCCACGGCCAGCGCCACCAGCAGCAGGACCAGCGTCGGGCCGATGGCCGCCAGGAAGGCGGGGCGCCAGTCCAGCCCGGTGAGCGGGCGCCGCGGCTTCTCGTACGGAACGCCGGCGCCCCAACTGCCCGTCCCGGGCGGGCCGCCGACCGGCGGGTACCCGGCACCCGGGCCGGGCGGCGGGTAGGAGCCGGGCGGCGCGGCGGGCGGCTGCGGCCCGTACCCGGGAGCGGGCGGCGCGGCGGGCGGGGCGGCGGTCGGGGGGGCGGTCGGGGGCGGGGGTGCCGGCGGCCGGCCGCACGACCCGCAGGCGGGCGCTCCCTCCACCGACGTCGCGCCGCACGATGCGCAGTTGGCCATGGACCGCATTCCCCCCGCTCGACGAGTTCCTGGTCCCCCAGGGAGCCCGTTTATCCCATCGGATCCGAACGGCTGTCAACCGCGAAAGACACCAAGGGGTTTGGCCCCGACCGGGCGGGTCCGGGGTCGGTCCACGGGCCCTAGTCGCGCTTCCTCGGGACCTCCGGGACGGGCAGCAGCGGCAGCCGCAGCGCACCGAACGCACCCTCCGGCACGGCCGGTCGGACCGGCGCGACGGCGGCGACCGGGCGGTAGGCCTCGCCCGGGGCCGGGCGCGGGTCCTCCTCGCCCTTGTTGGGCCACATCGACAGGGCGCGCTCGGCCTGGGCGGTGATGGTGAGCGAGGGGTTCACGCCGAGGTTGGCGGAGACGGCCGCGCCGTCCACCACGCTGATCCCGGGGTGCCCGTACAGCCGGTGGTACGGGTCGACCACGCCGGTCTCGGGGGCGTCGCCGATCGGGCAGCCGCCGAGGAAGTGCGCGGTCATCGGAATGTCGAAGATCTCGCCGACGGTGCTGCCCGCGAAGCCGTTGATCTCCTCGGCCAGCGCCTGGGCGCCCTGCTCGGCGGCCGGGATCCAGGTCGGGTTGGGGGTGCCGTGGCCCTGGCTGGAGGTGAGCCGGGGCTTGCCGAGCGGGCCCTTCTTGAGCGAGACGGTGATCGAGTTGTCCAGCGACTGCATCACCAGACCGATGATCGTCTTCTCGGACCAGCCGCGCTGGTCCATCGAGCGGGCGAAGGTCACCGGGTGGAGCGCCGAGTTGCCCAGGTAGCGCAGCCAGCGCGGGACCCTCCCGCCGCCCTTGACCTGGGCGATGGACAGCGCGCCCATCGCGTTGGAGCCCTTGCCGTAGCGGACCGGCTCGATGTGGGTGTTGGCGTCCGGGTGGATCGAGGAGGTGATCGCGACACCCTTGGTGAAGTCCGCCTTGCGGCCGTAGCGCCGGTCGGTGGTCTGCGCGCCGACCAGCGCCTCGGAGTTGGTGCGGGTCAGCTCGCCGAGCCGGGCGGAGATCCGGGGCAGGTGGCCGGCGTCGCGCATCCGGTGCAGCAGCGACTGGGTGCCGTAGGTGCCGGCCGCGACGACCACCCGGGCGGCGGTGATGGTCCGCGCGCCCGCCTTCACCCGGTCGGTCCTGGAGCGGGAGTCGGTGCGGCGCACGTCCACCGCATAGCCACGATTCCCGTTGGCTTCGCCGCACTCCCGGATCCGGGCCACCGTGGTCAGCGGGAGGATCTCGGCGCCGCCCCGCTCCGCCAGGTACAGGTAGTTCTCGGTGAGCATGTTCTTGGCGCCGTGCCGGCAGCCGGTCATGCACTCGCCGCACTCCACGCAGGCCTTGCGGGCCGGGCCGGCCCCGCCGAAGTACGGGTCGGCGACCTCGTCCCCGGGCGCCGCCTTGGTGGTGCCGTCGGTGTCCTTGCCGTCGCCGAAGAAGACCCCGACCGGCGCCATGTGGAAGGTGTCGCCGACGCCCATCCGCTCGGCGGCCGCCTTGAGGTGGACGTCCGAGGGGGTGACGGTCGGGTTGAGCCGGACCCCGAGCATCCGCTGCGCCTGGTCGTAGAACGGCGCCAACTCCTGCTGCCAGTCCGTGATGTGGCGCCACTGACGGTCTTCGAAGAAGGCCTTCGGCGGCACGTACAGGGTGTTGGCGTAGTTCAGCGAACCGCCGCCGACCCCGGCGCCCGCCAGGATCAGCACATTGGCCAGCAGATGGATCCGCTGGATGCCGTACAGCCCGAGCTGCGGCGCCCACAGGTAGTTCGGCAGGTCCCAGGAGTTCCGGGGCAGTTCGTCCCGCTCGAAGCGCCGACCGGCCTCCAGGACGGCGACCCGGTAGCCCTTCTCGGTCAGCCGCAGCGCCGCGACCGAACCGCCGAAGCCGGAACCGACCACGACCACGTCGTAGTCGAACTCCGCCGCACCGCCGGACTCCACCATCTGCCACTGCTCCTTCGAGGGTTGAACCTGCCTGTGGGAAAGCCGGTCGGACGCTACGCGGCCCCGGGAGCCGGCTGGGCCCCGAAGTCACCTGAGTCCGGGAGCCGCGCGCGCCCGGACGCCCCCGGCCCGGGGGTCACTTGAACCGCAGCGCCTTGAGCACCCGCAGCCCGCCGGTCATCACGGCCGCGAACTGCTTGTCGTCCAGGCCGAACGACGGCGCCAGCGGCATCACCCGCTGGGTCGCGATGGTCTGCGCCTCGGTGAAGCGCAGGATGCCCTCGGCGCCGTGACGCCGGCCGAGCCCGGAGTCGCCCATGCCGCCCATCGGCGAGGCGACCGAGCCGTACGCGGCCGCGTACGCCTCGTTGACGTTGACCGTCCCGGTGCGCAGCCGGGCCGCGACCGCCCGGCCGCGCCGCAGGTCCCTGGTCCAGACGCTGGAGTTCAGGCCGTACGGCGTGGAGTTGGCGGCCGCGACCGCCTCCTCCTCGGTGTCGAAGCGGTAGACCGCGACGACCGGACCGAAGGTCTCCTCGCCGCAGACCGACATCTCCGGGGTCACCCCGTCGAGGACGGTCGGCTCGTAGAAGTACGGGCCGAGGTCCGGCCGGGCCCGCCCGCCGGCCAGCACGGTGGCGCCCGCCTTGACCGCCTCCTCCACGTGCCGGGCAGTGGTGTCCAGCTGGCGCACGGAGACCAGCGAGCCCATGTCGGCGCCGTACGCGAGGCCGCCGCCCAGGCGCAGCGCCCGGGTGCGGGCGACGAAGCGCTCCAGGAACTCGTCGGCCACCGAGCGGTGCACCAGCAGCCGCTCGATCGAGATGCACAGCTGCCCGGCCGAGGAGAAGCAGGCCCGGACGGCGCCCGCGGCGGCCGCGTCGAGGTCGGCGTCGGAGAGCACCAGCATGGCGTTCTTGCCGCCGAGTTCGAGCGAGGCGCCGACCAGCCGGGCGGCGGCGCGCTGGGCGACCTCGCGGCCGGTGCGGGTCGAGCCGGTGAAGGAGACGTAGTCGGCGTGCTCCACCACGGCGGGTCCGATCACCGGGCCGTCGCCGATCACCACCTGCCACAGGTCGGCCGGCAGCCCGGCCTCGATCAGCAGCTCGCGGGCCCACAGCCCGGTCAGCGCGGTCTGGGTGTCGGGCTTGTTGACCACCGCGTTGCCGGCCGCGAAGGCGGGCAGCAGGTCGCCGATGCACAGCTCCAGCGGGTAGTTCCACGGCGAGATGTGGCCGACCACGCCCTTGGGGCGGCGGGCCTCGACGGTGTGGGTGAGCACCGGCAGCGCCCCGCCGCGACGGCGGTCCCGGAGGTAGCCCTGCGCGCCGCGCCCGTAGTGCCGGGCGGCCATGGCGACGGCGAGCACCTCCTCGAAGGCGTGCAGCCGGGCCTTGCCGGTCTCGGCCTGGATCAGGTCCAGCACCTCGTCCTGCCGCTTGAGCAGCAGGTCGTGGAAGCGCAGCAGGACGGCGGCGCGGCGGCGCACCGGCAGCGCGGCCCAGGCGGACTGGGCGCGGCGGGCCAGCTGGAAGGCGACCTCGACGTCGGCCGGGGTGGACCGCGGCAGGCCGGCCAGCCGCTCGCCGGTCAGCGGGGCGACGGTCTCCACCACACTGGGCTCACCGGTCGCGGTGACCCCGGCGGCCAGCCGGGCCACCAGGGACGGCGGGACGGCGGCCGCGACGGTCCGGCCGCCCCCGGGAGCTGCCGGGTTGCCGCTCGCGGGACCGGCGCCGGGGTGTTCGGTGGCCGCTGCATCTGCTGTGAGGTCCGACATACGGCGCAGCCTAGGCCTTCGGGGGCCGGTTCGGTACCCGCCGGTAACAAGAATCTGCCGCAGTCGGGCGAAAGCGGGGCGCTCCGCCCGTCGACGCCGCCCCTCAGCGCGTGGGGGTGAAGGCGTTGAGCACCGTGGTGAAGCGCTGCAAGGCCTCGTTCCAGTCGTTGCCCTTGTCCGGGCTGGACGAGTAGATCGCGTAGGCGGTGCCGTCGTCGTCGATGAACTCGGTCTCGATCGCGCGCCGGCGGCCGCCCTCCTTGGCCGCGTAGCTGAACTCCCAGACCGCCGCCTCGTGGCCGTTCACGGCGGAGCTCGCCATCCGGTGCTGCTTGTAGTCCTTCTGCGCCTTGGAGACGCTGGCCTCCATCTGCTTCATGTGGTCCAGCGGCTTGATCGACTGGCCGACGGTGACCGCGAACTGCAGGTAGTGCACCTTGCCGTCCGGGCTGTAGAAGATCTGGGTGTTGTCCGTCCCGGTGATCCGCTGCCAGGTCGGGCCGGCGGTCGGCAGCAGGAAGCGGAAGCCGGCCGGATCGTCGACCCAGTGGTAGCCGTTGGGCGCGGACGTCTCGGGGCCGGCGCTGCCGCTCGGCTCCGGCTCGGTGGTCTCGGCCGGGCCGGTCGGGGCGGGGTCGCTGCCCGGGCTGCCGACCACGTGCCGGGTGGCGAGGAAGGTCGCCCCGGCCGCCAGCACCCCGACGGCCACCGCGATGGCGACCAGCTTCAGTCGGCTGCGGCGCTTGGCCGGTCCGCGCGCAGGCGCGACGGTGTGCGCGACCGGCGCGCTGACGGCGGTGTGCGCCTGCGGCGCGATGGGCGCGCCCCCGGCGGTGTCCTCGGCGACGGCCGGGACGGCGGACGAACCGACGGAGGTGGCGGCCGTCCCGGCGCCGGCCGGACGCGGCTCGGTGGGCTCCTCCGAGCCCTCCTGCGGCGGCGTCGCGGTCCCCTCCGGCGCCTCGCTGCGGTCCACCACCGGCACCGACTGGGTCGGCGTGCGGACGGACGCGACGGACTTCAGGCCGATGGTGTGCCCGGCCTGCACCTCGGCCAGCATCCGGGCCGCCTCGTCCGCGCTCGGCCGGTCGGCCGGGTCCTTGGCCATCAGCGCGGCCAGCACCGGCCCCAGCGGCCCGGCCCGGCGCGACTCCGGCAGCGGCTCGTCGACCACCGCGGCCAGCGTGGTGATCGGCGAGTCCCGGCGGAACGGCGACTGCCCCTCGACCGCCGCGTACAGCGTGGCCCCCAGGCCCCACAGGTCGGAGGCCGGACCGGGCCGCTCGCCCTGGGCGCGCTCGGGCGCCAGGTAGTCCGGCGAGCCGACCAGGTCACCCGGCCGGGTCAGCTCGGTCGAACCCTCGTAGGTCGCGATGCCGAAGTCCAGCAGCACCACCCGCCCGGTGCCGCGCTCCAACAGGACGTTGGCCGGCTTGACGTCCCGGTGCAGCACGCCGAGCTGGTGGCCGCGGTGCAGCGCGGCCAGCACCTGGCTGCCGACCTCGGCGGCCGCGCGCGGCTGGAGGGTGCCGTCCTGGCTGATCACGTCGGCCAGCGAGCGGCCGTCGACCAGCTCCATCACGATCCAGGGCCGACCGTCCTGCTCCAGCACGTCGTGCACGGTGATCACACCGGGGTGCTTGATCCGGGCGGCCGCGCTGGCCTCGCGCTTCATCCGCGCGTGCAGGATCTGCAGGTCCTCCTCGGGGAGGTGGTTGACGGTCAGCTCCTTGACCGCGACCTCGCGGTCCAGCATCCGGTCCCAGGCCCGCCAGACCGTGCCCATCCCGCCCCGGCCGAGCCGCTCACCGAGCTCGTACCGCCCGGCCAACAACCGCTCCGCCTCGGCCGCCTCCGGCCGGTCCTGCACGCCCATCGGCGACCGCTCCCCCTCTCGGGTTTCCACCTACCGTCACCTCGGCGGATCGCCTGGTACGGACCGCTGTTCGAACTGATCCCACGCACACATTAGGCGCACCCCGCCCACCCCGGTAATCACGCCCGCCCACCGGACCGGGGCCCCGGTGCGCACCCGGGCCGTCAGCCTGCGAACAGCACCACGGCGACCATTCCCAGCACCAGCAGCAGGAACACGCCCCCGACCAGCAGCGGCCCCAATAGGGAGGGGGGTATCCGGGGGGCTCTGCCGCCGCCCGCACCCGCCTCGTCGAATTCCTCCCCGTTGAATTCCGCACCGACCTCCGGCCGGCCGCCCCCGCCCCGCCGCCGCGGCCGCTGCCGCACCAGCGGCGCGTCCGGCTTCAGCTCCACCGCCCGCGCCGCCCGCTCCCCGTCGGCCGGCTCCGGCGCGCCCACCAGCAGCGCGGCCAGCTCCCGCCGCGCCTCCTCCGCGGTCGGCCGCAGGGTCGGATCCGGCTGCAGCAGCCGCTCGGCCAGCGGCGCCAGCGGCCCGCAGACCACCGAGGGCTCGCGCCGCCCGTCCCGGACCGCCGTCACCAGCTCCGCCACACCGCCCTCCGGGTACGGCGCACGGCCGGTGAGCATCCGTTGCATCAGCACCCCGAGCGCCCAGCAGTCACCCGCCGGACCGCCGTCCAGCGGCCAGCGCTCAGCCACCGAGCCGACCAGGGTGGCCCGCACCTCGTAACGGCGGCGGCCCCCCGGCCCGCCGAGGTCCTCGGCCAGCGCCTCCTGCGCCACCCCGGAGAGCAGCCCGCCGAGCATCGCCGCACCGTCCTCGCAGACCAGCACCGAATCGGCGGTCAGATTGCCGTGGGCGAGCCCGGCCTCGTGCAGCGCCCGCAGCGCTCCGGCCAGGTCCGCCGTCAACTCGGCCGCCCGGTACGGCGGCACCGGCCCGCCGGCGAGCAGCTCGGCCAGCGTCTGCCCGGCCGGCCGCTCCTCCACCGTCCACAGCAGCTCGCCCTCGACGAAGGCCCCGACCCCGCGCAGCAGCCGCGGGTGCCAGGACGGCGCGGCCGAGCCGACCGCCGCCACCCGCCGCACCAGCCGCTCCCCGTGCGCGGGGTTCGGCTCGTCCGGGTCCTGACCTGCGGTCAGCAGCGCGGGCAGCTCCACGGCGCGCAGCAGCACCGCATCGCCGCTCCCCTCGTCCACCGCGAAGGCGCGCAGCAGTTCCGGACGGTCCGTCAGCCGGTACCGCCCCGCCAGCAACTGCCCAGGGCCGCCTCGCATGCCAGTTCCTCTCGCTCACCGAGCAGCCTACTGAGCGGCTCCTTCACGCTCGATCCCATGGACCGGACCGATCTGATCGACACCGCCTTCGAGGTGGCGGGCGACACCAGCCAAGCCAACCAGGTCGAGGCCGTCCGCACGGTCCGAGCCGCCGTCATCGACGGCGAGAAGCCGGTCGCCCCGACCGCCGGGCGCCACCGCATGCCCTTCCTGAAGGACGGAAAGCCGCCGGTCCCGGTTCCGCTCACGGCCGTCACCGACGCCGTCGTGACCCTCACCGAGCTCGACGGCGACGCGCTGACGGCCGTGGCGCTGACCGGCTCGCACCGCTTCGAGGACACGGTCAGGGCCGACGTCCTCGCCGAGCAGCGCCTGCCCGGCCGAACCCGCCCGAGGACGGGGCCTACGGCGCCGGCTGGAAGCTGTTGAACACCACGTCCCGGACCGGTGCCTGCGCGGCCCACTTGTCGTCCGGGACGATCCAGTAGATCGAGTACCCGTACTTGGCCGGAGTGCCGGTCACGAAGCCGCGGTTGAGCGAGTGCGTCTTGGGCGTGCCGTTGGTCCACTCCCAGTCCGCCGCGTTGGTCCACTGCCGGTAGTTGATCGCCGACAGGTTCAGCCGCTGGTAGTTGCTCACCTGCGCGCGCAGGTCGGGCTCGGCGTCCTGCCAGTCGGCGACGGCGCTCGCGTGCGGCGAGGTGCTCCACTCGATGCGCAGCTGGCTGCCGTCCGCGTTCTTGAAGATCCGCCGGTTGGGGTCCGACCCGGCCGGCTGCAGCCCGTCCGGCAGGAAGACCGAGAAGCCGCTCGGGTCCTTGTACTCGTGGTACCCGGCCGGCGCCGCCCCGCCCGGCGCGGGCTGGGTCGGCGTCGGGGTCGGGGTCGGGGTGGGCGTGGCCGCCGGGGTCGGGGCCGGAGTACCGGCGGCCGGCGGCGGCGCGGCGGCCGAGGAGGCGGCCGTGGTGGCCGGCTCGGCGGGCGTCCCGGGGGGCGCGGGCTCGCCGGACGGAACCGCCGGAGCCTGGCTCGGCACGGCCTCGGAGGTCGCCGCCGCCGGCGAGGTGGCGCCCGCGCTGTGGGTGCTCGCGCCCTTCGAACCGCTGTCCCCGCCGCCCACGGCCTGGACCACCGCGACCACCCCGGCGATCAGCACCAGCACGACCACCACGGTCGCGATGGCCAGCCGACGCCGGCCCGTGCGCGGGTTCGCCCCGGCCGCCTGGGTCGCGCCCCTGGTCCACTCGCTGGTCACCGGCCGGATCGGCTCACCGTCCGGAGCGGGCTCCGGCACGCCGGCGGCGGCGGCCTTTCCGGCGGGCTCCGCCGACGGCTCCTCGTCCCGGGCCCGGCTGCCCACCCGGACCGTCCCCAGCAGCCCGCCCACGGTCCGCTTGGGGGCGGGCTCGGCGGCCGGCTCCTCCGCCGGCTTCTCCGCCTGCTCCTCGGCCGACTTCCCGGCCTTCCCGGCCGGCTTCTCGACCGGCATCGCGTGCTCGGTGGTCGACTCGGCCTTCACGGTCGCCTCGGCGACCACCCGCTTGAGCATCGACCGGGTCTGCGAGGCGTCCAGGCGCTTGGCCGGGTCCTTCTCCAGCAGTCCCTCGATCACCGGCAGCAGCGGCCCGGCGTTCGCCGGCGGGGTCAGCTCCTCGGTCATCACCGCGGTCAGGGTGGCCAGCGCCGAACCCCGGTCGTACGGCGGCCGCCCCTCGACCATCGCGTACAGCGTCCCACCCAGCGACCACAGGTCGGCCGGCGGCCCGGGCTTCTGCCCGCGCGCCCGCTCCGGGGATATGTACGAGGGCGCGCCGACCAGCATGCCGGTGGAGGTGACCGAGGCGTCGCCCTCCACACTGGCGATGCCGAAGTCGGTGAGCACGACCCGGCCGTCCTCGCCGATCAGCACGTTGGACGGCTTGACGTCCCGGTGCAGGATGCCCAGCGCGTGCGCCGCGCTCAGCACGCCCAGCACGTCCAGCGCGATCTCCGCCGCCCGGGCGGGCGACAGCGGCCCGTCCTCCCGGACCACGTCGGCCAGCGAGCGGGACTCGACCAGCTCCATGACGATCCACGGCCGGTCGTCCTCGTCGACCACGTCGAAGACGGTCACCGCCGAGTTGTGCCGGATCCGCGCGGTCGCCTTCGCCTCGCGCAGCGTCCGGACGATCAGCCGGTGCTTCTCCTCCTCCTCGACGCTGGCGTTCATCCGCAGTTCCTTGACCGCGACGGTCCGGCCCAGCATCTCGTCCTCGGCGCGCCAGACAGTGCCCATGCCACCGCGCCCGAGCACGCCGTTCAGCCGGTAGCGGCCGGCCAGGAGGCGGCCGGTGGAACCCTGCGCCTGGGTCATTCGGAACGTTCCCCCATGTGCTGCCGGCGGTCGTGGTGACGGCGCGTCGGCCCGGCCCCAGGCCCAACGCCCAAGCCTCCATCATCCCCTGTCCCCGGGGGCCACGACCACCCACCCCCCGTCCCAAGCCGGGACGAACAGGAACGGGTGCGGCGCTCCGTGCCCGATCTGTGATCGAAAACTCGCCAAGATCTGTCCGAAGCGCTGCTACCGTTCGGCAGCTCATCGTCTTTCCGGGGGGAACTCGACGCCCATGACCGCACCCGCACCGGGCGCTGACGGCCCATCGCCCCGGCCGCACACCGCCCAGCACTACTCGGTCGCACCCACCCTCGACACCCCCGACGGGTACGTCGCCCCCGGCATGCCCGGCGTCCCGGTCACCGGCTACGACCCCCTCACCCCCGCCGCCCACCGAAGGGCCCCACGCCGCCGCACGGCCCTCGCCCTCACCCTCGCCCTGCTCGCCACCCTGCTCGGCGGCCTGGCCTACGGCTGTGCCCCGCTGCGGGCCGCCGACAGCCTCGGCTGGCTGGCCATCGCCCAGGCCGGCCTGGTCGCGCTCCCCCTCGGCCTCCTCGGCGGCCGGAACCGGTTACTCCCACCCCTCGGCGCCCTCCTCGCGGCCGCCGCCCTGCTACTCGGCCAGCTCACCCAGCAGCTCCGCCTGGTCCACGCCACCGGCCCCGGCCCCCGCGGCCTCCTCCCCGACACCCTCACCTCCTGGCGCGGCGACCTGCGCCCCCTCGACCTCGCCTTCTACACGATCGCCCTGACCGGCGGCTTCCTCCTCACCCGCCGCACCGCCAACCGCACCTGACCCCGCACCACCCCACACCCGCACCAACCCACCCCCAGCAACCCCCCACCCACCCCGCACCTCCCTCCAGCAACCCCCCACCCACCCCGCACCTCCCTCCAGCAACCCCCCACCCCTCCCTCCCCTCTGGCGAGAGGGACGCGCTGCGGGAGGGGGCGGCGCAGGGGGTGGCCCGGAGAGGGGCGTGACGGGTGATTTTCAGA